>NZ_BAFY01000187.1 GCF_000308555.1 Nocardia cyriacigeorgica NBRC 100375
AACTGTCCCTGTCCCGCGCCCGCCTCGCCGACGACATGCAGCTACCGCCGGCCACCATCGACCACCTGCTTGGCCGCTACGGCAGCGCCCTCACCGAAATCCGCGACCTCATCGCCGCCGACCCCGACCTGGCCCACCCCCTCGGCAACACCGGCTACCTGCGCGCCGACATCGTCTACGCCGTCACCCACGAAGGCGCCCTGCACCTCGACGACATCCTCACCCGCCGCACCCACCTGTCCATCGAAACCCCCGACCGCGGCACCGCCGTCGCCGCCGAAGCCGCCGCCCTCGCCGCACCCCACATGGGCTGGGACCACGCCGACATCGCCCGCGAAATCGAGCGCTACACCGCACGTGTGGCCGCCGAACTCGACGCCCAACACCAGCCCGACGACGCCACCGCCGACGCCATCCGCCGGACCGCACCCGACTCGCGCAGCACCCCCGCCACACCGGTCGGCGCCTGACCCGCGTTCCGGGTAACGCACCGCGCGGGGGAGGAGCGCGGTGCGTACCAACGCACCGCGCCATACCCGATGACGCCCGGTTCAGCCGGGCGGGTCAGCGAGCGCTGCCTGCCACAACGCATCGATTGCCGCCGGCGCGGGGCCGACCAGGGTCGCCGGCATCAGCATCCACACGACCACCACCTACTGAACCACCTCCCATACGCTCACTCACGGATCCACGACCCCGGCGCCGCCGAACACCCACGACCTCACCGGCGGATCGCGGCCGCGTCCACCGAACCGGCACCGCACGAAGCTGGGCAGCGCCGCGAACACATGGCAGCATCACCACAGTGAGCACACCCGCCACCGAGCAACACCTGCGCGACCTGGCCCGGCTCCGACGCGTCCGCGACCGCATCGACCGCGAATACGCCCAACCCCTCGATGTCGAAGCCCTCGCCCGCGACGCCCACATGTCCGCAGGCCACCTCAGCCGCCAGTTCAAACAGGCCTACGGCGAATCCCCGTACTCCTACCTGATGACCCGCCGCATCGAACGCGCCATGGCGCTGCTGCGCGCAGGCGAACTCAGCGTCACCGAGGTCTGCTTCGCCGTCGGCTGCCAATCACTGGGCACCTTCAGCACCCGCTTCACCGAACTGGTCGGCATGCCACCCAGCGCCTACCGCCGCGAAGCCGCCCACACCGACGGCATGCCCTCCTGCGTCGCCAAAAAGGTCACCAGACCGATCAGGAATCGAGAAGCGCCGCTCTCACCACAGCAATTAGCGTGACCAGCATGACCAACGACCTCACCATCGCCCAGACCTACCTGCCGCAGACCGACCCGGAAGCCGCGATCGGCTTCTACCGCGACGTCCTCGGCTTCGAAGTCCGCAACGACGTCGGCTACCAGGGCATGCATTGGATCACCGTCGGCCCGCCCGACCAGCCCGCCACCTCCATCGTGCTCTACCCGCCCGAAGCCGACCCCGGCGTCACCGACGACGAACGCCGCACCATCAGCGAAATGATGGCCAAAGGCACCTACGCCAGCCTCAACCTCGCCACCAAAGACGTCGACGGCGTCTTCGATCAACTCCAAGCCAAGGGCGCCGAAGTCGTCCAGGAACCCACCGACCAGCCCTACGGCATTCGCGACTGCGCCATCCGCGACCCCGCAGGCAACCTGCTGCGCATCCAGCAGATCAGCTGACCCCCGGACGACCGGGCCCGGCGCGCAGCGAACACCCAGCATCCCGCTGCGCGCCGGGCCGGTGATATCGGCATGCCCCCCTCCGCAGCCGCTTACGATCACCGTGAACACCGATCGACGCCGACGCCCCGCAGCGCCGCAACAGATGGAGAAACCATGAGCCCGGCCAAGACCGCCGCCGCAGCGCCGGCACAGCCACACCCCGCCGACACCCACGACATCATCCGTGTCCAGGGCGCCCGCGAGAACAACCTCAACAACGTCAGCGTCGACATCCCCAAACGACGCCTCACCGTCTTCACCGGCGTCTCCGGCTCCGGCAAGAGCTCACTGGTCTTCTCCACCATCGCCGCCGAATCCCAGCGGATGATCAACGAAACCTACAGCGCCTTCGTCCAAGGGTTCATGCCCAACCTGGCCCGCCCCGACGTCGACGCCCTCGACGGCCTCACCACCGCCATCATCGTCGACCAAGAACGCATGGGCGCCAACGTCCGCTCCACCGTCGGCACCGCCACCGACGCCAACGCCCTGCTGCGCATCCTGTTCAGCCGCCTCGGCCAGCCGCATATCGGCTCACCGCAAGCGTTCTCCTTCAACGTCGCCTCCATCAGCGGCGCGGGCGCGGTCACCATCGAAAAAGCCGGCCACACCGTCAAAGAACGCCGCAGCTTCAGCATCACCGGCGGCATGTGCCCGCGCTGCGAAGGCATGGGCAAAGTCTCCGACTTCGACCTCACCCAGCTCTACGACGACAGCAAGTCCCTGCGCGAAGGCGCCCTCACCATCCCCGGCTACAGCATGGACGGCTGGTACGGGCGCATCTTCATGGGCTCGGGCTTCCTCGACCCCGACAAACCCATCCGCAAATACACCAAACGCGAACTCAACGACCTGCTCTACAAAGAAGCCACCCGCATCAAGGTCGACAACGTCAATGTCACCTACGAAGGCCTCATCCCACGCATCCAGAAATCGTTCCTGTCCAAGGACCGCGAAGCGATGCAACCCCACATCCGCGCCTTCGTCGACCGCGCCATCACCTTCACCACCTGCCCCGAATGCGACGGCACCCGCCTCAGCGAAGCCGCCCGCTCCTCCAAGATCAACGGCACCAGCATCGCCGACGCGTGCGCCATGCAGATCAGCGACCTCGCCGACTGGGTCCGCGACCTCGACGAACCCTCTGTCGCGCCGCTGCTCACCACCCTGCGCCACACCCTCGAAGGGTTCGTCGAGATCGGCCTCGGCTACCTGTCGCTGGACCGCCCCGCAGGCACCCTCTCCGGCGGTGAAGCCCAGCGCACCAAGATGATCCGCCACCTCGGCTCCGCCCTCACCGACGTCACCTACGTCTTCGACGAACCCACCATCGGCCTGCATCCGCACGACATCCAGCGCATGAACGAGCTGCTGCTGCGGCTGCGCGACAAAGGCAACACCGTGCTCGTCGTCGAACACAAACCCGAAGCCATCGCCATCGCCGACCATGTCATCGACCTCGGCCCCGGCGCGGGCACCGGCGGTGGAACGATCTGCTACGAAGGCGACATCGACGGCCTGCGCGCCAGCGACACCCTCACCGGACGCCACCTCGGCTACCGCGCCACCCTCAAAGACACCGTGCGCACCCCCGACGGCGCCCTGGAAATCCGCGGCGCGAACCAGAACAACCTCATCGACGTCGACGTCGACATCCCCACCGGCGTACTCACCGTCGTCACCGGTGTCGCCGGCTCCGGCAAGAGCTCGCTCATCCACGGCAACCTCGCCCGCCGCGACGGCGTCGTCGTCGTCGACCAAGGCGCCATCAAGGGCTCACGGCGCTCCAACCCCGCCACCTACACCGGCCTGCTCGACCCCATCCGCAAAGCCTTCGCCAAAGCCAACGGCGTCAAACCCGCGCTCTTCTCCGCCAACTCCGAAGGCGCCTGCCCAGCCTGCAACGGCGCCGGCGTCATCTACACCGACCTCGGCATGATGGCCACCATGGAAACCCCCTGCGAGGAATGCGAAGGCAAGCGATTCCTGGCCGAGGTGCTCGACTACAAGCTCGGCGGCCGCGACATCAGCGAAGTCCTCGCCATGCCGGTCACCGAGGCCGAGGAGTTCTTCGGCACGGGGGAGGCCCGCACCCCCGCCGCGCACAAGATCCTGCAACGCCTCGCCGACGTCGGCCTCGGCTACCTCACCATCGGACAGCCCCTGACCACCCTGTCCGGCGGCGAACGCCAACGCCTGAAGCTGGCCACCCACATGGGGGAGAAGGGCGGGGTCTACATCCTCGACGAACCCACCACCGGCCTGCACCTCGCCGACGTCGCCAACCTGCTCGGGCTGCTGGACCGGCTCGTCGACTCCGGCAAAACCGTCATCGTCATCGAACACCACCAAGCCGTCATGGCCCACGCCGACTGGATCATCGACCTCGGCCCCGGCGCCGGCCACGACGGCGGCAAGGTCGTCTTCGAAGGCACCCCCGCCGACCTCGTCGCCGACCGCTCCACCCTCACCGGCGAACACCTCGCCGACTACGTCGGCGCCTGAACGGGCATCCGGCAGCACGTGAACGGCCGCACTCGGTACGTGTATGCCGTGCTGTCAATCCCGTCTGGTTCCCGATGCCGGGGTGGGGCGTTGGACCAGTGCCGAGTCCTTGTGCGCGGCGATGATGTCGCCGAGGCTAAACACCGCACGCGGATCCGGTAGCAGGTGACATTTGGCGAACACGGCGGCTCGGGCCAGGAGGCGGACCGCGGCACCGAACGCGGTTGGTGGCCGCGGGATGCCGAGGGTGTCGATCACATGCTCTTCGGAGAACGCCACCACCAGCCGGCGTCCGAACCAGTGCAGCGGCCGGGGGAACCAGCGGGTCGCGAACTGGTCGATGAGCGCGTTCGCCAGTCGTTGTCCGGCCGGCGAATACGCGAACTCCGGCCCATGTTCATAGGATTCGAGGAGCTGCTCCATCTCGTGCCAGGTGCGCGGGATATCGGCGACGCCGAGGCGTTCGGACACGCTGCGCCAATGCATGAGCTGGGCGCGGCGCTCGATATCGCTCAGTCCGGGTGCCCCCGCGATGCGGCGCAGGAGCCGGTCATAGATGAGGGTGAAGACGGCGGCGCTGCGCCGGAAGGTGTGCATGGGCATCGGCCAGTGACCGGCGACACCGGAGTGCCAATTCCGTACGTAGTCGAGGCTTTCGAGGCTCGTCGGGCTGGACACGCCCTCGTCGATCCACGAGAAGAGATGGAACATGGTTTCATCGGCGCGCCGGATTCCGTGGTCATAGACCATCCCGGTGCCGTTGCGGTCCACCGATTCCGCCGACACCGGTGGTCCGGCGAAGCGGATGAATCCCACGGTGTAGAACAGGTGCACCACAAGCAGACTCTTCGGTAAGAGCCGGCAGCTGGTCAATCTCACGATCCGTTCGCTGTCCACCTCCGGATCGAGTCGTTCGATCTCGGCGCGCATCCACTTGAAGCCACGCTTCTCGGTTGTCATCAGGGTTCTCCCATCACTCGTGGACTGCGATTTCGGACTTCGGTTCGGCAGCCGGCGCCGTACTCGTCCGCAGCAGGGCAACAGTCAGTACGACACCGATCACAGCCAGAGCGGCAGCGGCCGCGAAGGCGACGTTCAGTCCGGTCCGGTAGGCGTCGGCCGCTGTGAACTGCCTGGCCACCACATCGGCGAGCAGCAGCACGCCGGTGACACCGAGCCCCGACCCGACCCGCTGTGCGGTGTTGACCAGGCCCGCCGCGATCCCGGCGTCGGCCACGTCGACGGAGGTGACCGCGGGAGCGGTGACGCCGACGAACGCGGCCGGCAGCCCGATGCCGAGCAACACCGCGCCGGGCAGCACGTCGATCAGGTAGCTGCCGTGTTCGGGCAGGCGAGCGAACCAGGCCATGGCCAGGGCCTGCAACCCGAGGCCCGCCGCCAACACCCGCCAGGCACCCAGCCGATCCAACGCGTACGGGATCAGCGTGCGCGAGACGACGACGTTCACCACGGCCACCGGCAACACCGCGAGCCCCGACGCGGTGGGGCTGTAGTGCTGAGTGTTCTGCAAATACAGGGCCAGCAGCGCGAAGGTCGGCACATGTGCCGCGCCGACCAGCGCGTTGACCACTGCCGACCCACTCACCTGGCGAATCGCGAACAGCCGCAACGGCATCAAAGGATGTGGACTGCGAGCCTCGAGGAACACGAAGTAGGCGAGCAGCGCGAGCCCGGCTACCAGCAGAGCCCACGCCAGGGGACGAGTCGCCTCGTCGCCGAGCGCGCCGATGGCATAACCGATGATCAACAGCGCCGCGGTGCCGGTGATCGCACCCGGCACGTCGAGCCGGCGCACGGACCGGACCGAGGCAGCCGGATCCGGCGGGATCACCCGGAGGAAAGCCAGCGCCAGCACTCCCACGGGCAGGTTGATCAGGAATATCGACGGCCAGCCGAACACATCGGTGAGGGGACCTCCTACCGCGGTGCCGATGGCCGCACCCGCCGCCCCCATGGCGCTCCACACCCCGAAGGCGCGATTACGCGCAGCCGGTTCGGTGAACGTCATGGTGAGCAACGCCAGTTGAGCGGGGATCACCAGGGCCGCACCGAGACCCTGCAGGGCTCGCGCACCGATGAGCATCTCCGGCGTCGCGGCGAAACCGGCCAGCGTGGACGCCACCGTGAAGACGGCGAGCCCGGCCGCGAACATCCGCCGCGGACCGAGCAGGTCCGCGGCGCGCCCGCCCAGCAGCATGAATCCGCCGAAGGCGAGTAGGTAGGCGTTGGTCACCCAGCCCAGGCCCGCTTCGTCGAGCCCGAGGTCGACGCCGATGCTCGGCAACGCCACATTCAGCACGGTGGTGTCCAGGAAGACCACCAGCTCCACCATCGTGATCAACAGCAGGATCAGCCGATCCCTCGCCCCGAGTACACCGTTCGCCATGAACCAACCTTTCGCTAGAGCATCACTACAGTCAGATTTCACCAGAGTGCCGCTCTAGTCAAGTAGGATGTGCGTCATGACAGGCAAAACCACCGGTGTGCGGGCAGCCAAAGCAACGGCCAACCGAGCCAAAATGCTGGCAGCGGCACGGGAACTGTTCACCACCCGCGGCTACACCCCGACCACGATGAAAGCCATCGCCGAGCACGCCGGCATGGCCGTGCAAACGCTGTACTTCACCTTCGCCACCAAACGGGCGATCCTGTCCGAGCTCCTCGACATCGAGATCGCCGGCGACACCGAACCGGTCGCCACCATGGACCGTCCCTGGTTCGCGGCGGCAGTTGCCGCCGCACCCCACGAACAGATCCGGCGGCAAGTCGCCGCCGCGGCAACGATCTACGCCCGCGTCAGCCCACTACTCGAAGTGATCCGCTCCGCCGCGGCCACCGACCCCGAACTCGCCGAACTCTGGCAAACCAACATCGCCCAGCGCCACCTGGTCCAACTCCGCCTGGCCGAGGCCCTCGCCGCCAAAACGCCACTGCGCGGCGGCATCACCGCCGCCCACGCCGCCGACATCGCGCTCGCCACGCTGGCCCCCGAAACCTACCGCCTCCTCGTCCACGAACGCGGTTGGACCGATGCGGAATGGGAATCCTGGGCGACCGACGCCCTCACCCTGCAGTTGCTCCCCGCGGACGGGCCGCGCACAGACTCCATCGACACACCCGCACCGGAAGACGCACGATGAGCGTGCTGGTCCTCGGCGGATACGGAACCGTCGGCGCCCACCTGGTGCGATTGCTGCGCACCCACGACATCCCGGCACTCGCGGCCGGACGCCATCCCGCCCGCGCCGACCGCGTGGTCGACCTCGCCATGCTGGACAGCTTCACGGCCGCACTGACCGGAGTGTCGACCGTGGTGAACTGTGCGGGCATCGAAGACCTCCGGCTCGCCCAGGAGTGCGCCCGCCGCGGGATCGTCTTCGTCGAGATCTCGGCAACATCGGAGTACGTGCAGGCCCTCGAACACGTCGACGGGCCGGTAGTACTCGGCGTCGGCCTGGCACCCGGCCTGACAACGCTGCTCGCCGTCGACGCCCTCTCGGCCGACCCGGGCCCGGTCGACATCATGATCGGACTCGGCGTCGGCGAACACCACGGCCCCGCCGCCACGGCCTGGACCTACCGGCTACTGGGGCAGCACTTCACCGACCCGGACGGAACCCGCATCCGCAACTTCACCCAACCGACGTACTTCACCATTCCCGAACCGGCCGGATACAGACCGTTCCCCGCGCTACGCGCCGACTTCGCCGACCAACACCGGCTCACCCGCGAATTCGCGATACCCGTGCGCACCTACCTGCGCATGGACTCCCGCCTGGCCACCACCGGGCTCGCCGCCCTCACGTGGACGCCCGCGGCACAGGCACTGGCCCCACGGCGCATGCCCGGCAGCGACAGATGGGTAGTACTCGCCCGACCCGCCCACGGACCGACACGGTGGGCCACCGGCCGCGGACAATCCCTGGCCACGGCAGCAGTCGCCGCCACCACGGTCCAGGAGGCAGCACGTCGCCCGATCACCACGCCGACATGGATCCACGAACTACTCGAGATCGACGCACTGCGACACGACTTCTCCGCGACAGCCATCACGCTCGGCCACCCACACCAATAGAACCAACGAGATCACGCAACGGTCGACAAGCCGCGGCGGGCCACGAGGTAAGACACCGCCACCGAGCGACACCAATAGGGCATGGTCACTCCCACGCGCCCACACCCCGAACCCGCCTACCCACCGACCGACCTCCGGGACTGGCGCAGACGATGGCTGGTGGCGTCGGGATTCCCGCCGTGGTTGGCTGAGACCGTGGCCTCCGATCCCACCATCGACCTACTCGCGCTGGCCCAGCTCGTCGACCGAGGCTGCACCCCCGAACTGGCCGTGCGCATCCTCGCGCCGATGCCCGGAATCGAGACCCCGCCGTGAGCACCGTCAACCCCGCCACCGCCGACGCCACCCGCTCACACACCGACCAGCAATGGCTGACGGACCTGACCGAGGACGGACCCGCCGGACACCACGCCATCGCCCGACTACGCGAAGTCCTGCTACGCGCCACCCGCCACCAGATCTGGCGCCTGCGCCACCTGCTGACCGGCGCAGGCGCCGACGAACTCGAAGACCTCGCGCAGCAATGCGCCGACGACGCCGTGATCGCCGTGCTCCGCCAACTCCCGACCTTCCAAGGCCGCAGCCGATTCACCACCTGGGCCTACAAATTCGGCGTGCACCACGCAGGCGTCGCCGTCCGCAGGCAAGCCTGGCGACACCGGGAAATACTGCTACCGGAGGCCCTGGCCACGACCGCGGACCGCTCGCCGACACCGGAGGCGGTATTCGACGCCACCGAACTCGGCCGCGCGGTAGCAGCCGCCATCGACCGCGACCTCACCCCGCACCAGCGGCGCATCCTGCTGGCACTGGTCGTGGAGCAGGTGCCGATCGACGTTCTGGCCGAGCGCCTCGGCAGCACCCGCAACGCCCTCTACAAAACCCTGCACGATGCCCGTCACCGGCTGCGCACCGCCCTCATCGCCAGCGGACATCTGGAAACCCGCACCGATCGGAGCATCTCATGACCGATCCGCACACCGACCCCGGCGCCGACATCATCGCCGCACTGCTGGCCGATACCAGCCCCTACCTGTCCTGCGACGAATGCTTCGACCGGATCGACGAATACGTCGAACGCCGCATCACCGACCCGCACTACGACGACCCCGCCATGCGCGTGCACCTGGCCGGATGCGGCGCCTGCGCCGAAGAAGCGGCGGCCCTGCACGAACTACTCGACGGACCGAGGCAGTAGCGGCGCGAAAACTCCGCCGCCCGTGGGTAAGACCAGCCCCGCCGCCGCCACTAACAGTGTGGACCGGCAGTGCTCGGCAATCGCGCCGAGCGCATCCCACCGGGGCCGGTCGTCCCTCGCCTCGTTGTCAGGAGTAACGAATGACTGCGCAAGCCACCCGCACCCAGCCCACCGCCGGCCTCACCGAACCCGGCTACCAGGCGTTCTGGGCCTTGCGGCTCGGATTCGGTGTCCTGCCCATCCTGTTCGGGCTCGACAAGTTCGCCAATGTCCTCACCGATGACTGGACCCGTTATCTCGCTACCGCCGTGAACGACATCGTTCCCGGCGATGCGCACACCGCGATGACCATCGTCGGTGTCATCGAAATCGCGGCCGGGATCGCCGTTCTCGTGTTCCCGCGCCTCGGCGCGCCGCTCGTGGCGGCTTGGCTCGGCGGGATCATCGTCAACCTGCTGATCGTCGGCGGCTACGGCGATATCGCGCTGCGCGACTTCGGACTAATGGCCGCTGCCTTGGTACTGACTCGGCTGGCATGGGCCTACCCGAACGGGCTGCCCACCCGGCAATCGTGATGCTCGGCGGTCCACGGTAGACGCTCGGCGGAGACAAACTACCCTCCCCATATTCGTCACAGTGACGAATATGGGGAGGGTAGTTTTATGGCCAGGGGAGCGGACCGCGCCGGTTCATGCCCGGTACGCGGCGCAAACCCATCGGGTACCACCAATCGACCACCTTCCGGTGGCCACCTCATGCAGGTCGGCAATCCATGCCACGGCCGCCGCGAAACTTCGCAGCATTCGACATCGCGAGGCCGGACAGAGTCATCCGGACGATCTCGACCGACAACACACCGACCTGACATAACGCTGCTAATGAGCGCCCGGCCGAACGACGCGGCACCGACTGCATACATGCGGCGAGTACACAGACTCTCGTGCGGAAACCTTCCCGGAGCGGACGCCAGCGTTCTGGGTGCGCCGAAGTGCCATCTCGCGCATCAATCCAGACCGAATGGTCACCCCTTCCACCGTCGTCGTAGAACTACCGATAATCAACATTATGTCAACTCAGCTGGATCCGGCCGTCCCTCCGGACCTTCTCCTCCTATATGTGTGTCACAGATCGACGGCCGTCGGCGTCTAGTGGTAGGCATAGTCGACCGTGAGCGGACAGGAGCACCGATGGACAGCGCACCGGGCAGCGTGGAAGGTCGCGCGGAAGCGACCGAGATCTTCGTCGCGCACCGCAATCTGCTGTTCACCGTCGCCTACGAGTTGCTCGGGTCGGCCGCCGACGCCGAGGACGTCTTGCAGGAGACGTGGCTGCGGTGGGCCGAGGTCGATCTGGCGACGGTGCGGGATCGGCGGGCGTACCTGGTGCGCATCACTACTCGGCAAGCCCTGTCCCGGCTGCGGACATTGGGGCGCCGCCGCGAATCCTATGTGGGTCCGTGGCTGCCTGAACCGCTGCTGACCTCCCCCGACGTCGCCGAGGACGTCGAGCTGGCCGACAGCGTGTCGATGGCGATGCTGCTGGTGCTCGAGACGCTGGCACCGGTCGAGCGGGCGGTGTTCGTGCTGCGCGAGGTGTTCGCGCTGGACTACGACGAGATCGCCGAGGCCGTGGACAAGAGCCCGGCCGCGGTCCGCCAGATCGCGCATCGCGCCCGCGGTCATGTGGCGGCGCGGCGTCCCCGCGGGCCGGTGTCGGCGGATGAGACACGCAGTGTGCTCGAGGCGTTCCAGCGGGCACTGCAGACCGGTGATCTGCAGGCCTTGCTGGATGTGCTGTCACCGGAGGTGGTGTTGCTCGGCGACGGTGGCGGAATCAAACAGGCGTTGCCGCGGCCGGTGGTGGGCGCGCTGCCGGTGGCGAAGTTGCTGACCCATTCCTGGCAGCGAGTGGGTGCGGTGGCCTCGCTCGATATCGCGCTGGTCAACGGCAGGCCCGCGGGCGTATTGCGGCTGGACGGTGAGCTCGACAGTGTGCTGTCGCTGCGTATCGAGGACGGGCTGATCACCGGGATGTACGCGGTGCGCAATCCGGAGAAGTTGTCCCGGATGGAGCAGGAGATCGCGGTCAGCCGCTGAGCGGTCGCGGTGCACCGCTCCCCTGCGCCGGCCCGGTCCAGCCGGGAAATCCGGTAGCGCAAACCGCTCCCGGCGGACACTTGAATGGGTAATACTTCTGACTGTGTCCACCACCTCGGACTTCGAGCGCATGCTCCGTGGTGCTGCACTGCGTGTGACGGCGCCGCGAGTGGCGGTGCTGTCGGCCGTGCATGAACATCCCCATTCCGATACCGATTCGATTCTGCGGTCGGTGCGCCAGACCCTCGGGGCGGTGTCGCATCAGGCGATTTACGACGTATTGCGCGCCTTGACGGCCGCGGGTCTGTTGCGGCGGATCCAGCCGATGGGGTCGGTCGCGCGGTATGAGACGCGGGTCGGCGACAACCATCATCACGTGGTGTGCCGCAGCTGCGGCGCGATCGCCGATGTGGACTGCGCTGTCGGTGATGCGCCGTGCCTGACCGCTTCCGATGACAACGGTTTCGTGCTCGATGAGGCCGAGGTCATCTATTGGGGCGTGTGCCCCGATTGTTCGTCGTCGCAGTCCATGCCCGCACGCGGGTGATCACAGCCCGTTCACCCCTTCTCGAAAGGAACGTCGTGTCTGACAAGCCACCTACCAGTGAGAACACTGCCAGTGTCAGCGAGAGCGAGAACCCGGTAATCCCCTCGCCCACCCCGAAGGCGAGCCGGCCGCGGTCCAATCGTGACTGGTGGCCGGATCAGGTGGATCTGCAGGTGCTGCACCAGCATTCGGAGCTGTCGAATCCGTTCGGCCCCGATTTCGACTATGCGCGTGAGTTCGCGTCGTTGGACGTGGAGGCGGTCAAACGCGACATCTTCGAGCTGATGACGACCTCGCAGGAGTGGTGGCCGGCCGATTACGGTCACTACGGTCCGTTGTTCATCCGGATGAGCTGGCATGCGGCGGGCACCTACCGCATCGCCGATGGTCGCGGTGGCGGCGGTGAGGGTGCGCAGCGGTTCGCGCCGCTCAACAGCTGGCCCGATAACGCGAGTTTGGACAAGGCGCGCCGGTTGTTGTGGCCGATCAAGCAGAAGTACGGCCGCAAGTTGTCGTGGGCGGATCTGCTGGTGTTCGCCGGTAACTGTGCGTTGGAGTCGATGGGTTTGCCGACCTTCGGTTTCGCGTTCGGCCGCGAGGACATCTGGGAGCCGGATCAGGTGTTCTGGGGTCCGGAGGACACCTGGCTCGGCGATGAGCGCTACAGCGGTGATCGTGAGTTGGCGAAGCCGTATGCGGCAGTGCAGATGGGTTTGATCTATGTGAACCCGGAGGGCCCGAACGGGGTGCCGGATCCGGTGGCCGCGGCGCGCGATATCCGGGAGACGTTCGCGCGGATGGCGATGAACGATGTGGAGACCGCGGCGTTGATCGTGGGTGGTCACACGTTCGGTAAGACCCATGGTGCGGGCCCGGCGCAGGGGCATGTGGGTGCGGAGCCGGAGGGGGCGCCGCTCGAGCAGCAGGGCCTGGGCTGGAAGAGCACTTTCGGCACGGGTGTCGGTAAGGATGCGATCACCAGTGGTCTGGAGGGGACGTGGACGCCGACGCCGACCACGTGGGACAACAGTTTCCTGGAGACGCTCTACGGCCACGAGTGGGAGATGACCAAGAGCCCGGCCGGTGCGTGGCAGTGGATTCCGAAGGATGGGGCGTCGGCGGATGCGGTGCCGGATGCCCATGATGCGTCGAAGTCGCATCCGCCGGTGATGTTGACGACGGATCTGTCGCTGCGGATGGACCCGGTGTATGAGCAGATCACGCGCCGCTGGTTGGAGCATCCCGAGGAGTTGACCGAGGAGTTCGCGAAGGCCTGGTACAAGCTGCTGCATCGCGATATGGGGCCGGTGTCGCGGTATCTGGGTCCGTGGGTTCCGGAGCCGCAGTTGTGGCAGGACCCGGTGCCGGAGGTCGATCACGAGTTGATCGATGCCGAGGATATCGCGTCGTTGAAGTCGCAGATCGTGTCGTCGGGGTTGTCGGTGGCGCAGTTGGTGTCGACGGCGTGGGCGGCGGCGTCGTCGTTCCGGGGCACCGATAAGCGTGGTGGCGCCAATGGCGGGCGGATCCGGTTGCAGCCGCAGCGCGGTTGGGAGGTCAATGAGCCCGATGAGCTGGCGCAGGTGGTGCGGGTGCTCGAGGGTGTTCAGGAGTCGTTCAATTCCGCGCAGAGCGGCAACAAGCGGGTGTCGTTCGCGGATCTGGTGGTGTTGGGTGGGTGCGCGGCGGTGGAGTTGGCTGCCAAGAATGCCGGGGTGCCGGTGTTGGTGCCGTTCACGCCGGGGCGCACCGATGCCACGCAGGAGCAGACCGATGTGGAGTCGTTCGCGGTGCTCGAGCCCAGTGCCGATGGGTTCCGCAACTATTACGGCAAGGGCAATCTGCTCTCGGCCGAGCATCTGTTGATCGATAAGGCGAATCTGCTGGGGTTGACGGCGCCGGAGATGACGGTGCTGGTGGGCGGTTTGCGCATGTTGGGCGCCAATTATCAGCAGTCGCAGTTGGGTGTGCTGAGTTCGGCGGCGGGTTTGCTGACCAACGATTTCTTCGTGAATCTGCTGGATATGGGCACCAGGTGGGAGGCGTCGGCCGCCGACGACGGTACCTATGTCGGTAAGGATCGGGTGTCGGGTGCGCCGAAGTGGACGGCGAGCCGGGTGGATTTGGTGTTCGGGTCGAATTCGCAGTTGCGGGCGTTGGCGGAGGTGTATGCCACCGATGATGCGAAGGAGAAGTTCGTCGCTGATTTCGTGGCGGCGTGGAACAAGGTGATGAATGCGGATCGGTTCGATCTGAAGTGAGGTCGGCGGCGGCCGGCTCTGGTGGGCCGGTCGCCGTCTCCCCGCGGGCGGGTAGGCTCGATGGTGTCGGGGGCTTTTCGTACGAACCATCCGTGGTTTCGTCGTCGCCCGGCCAGTGAACAGGGGCCGCCACGCGGTCCCGGTCAGGAGCGTCGTGATGACGCGACATTACGAGCCGATCTTGCTGGAACGTTCGGCACGGTTTTCTCTCCGCCATCGTCCTTCCGCAGTACGCCCGTCGTCGGCGTCGCCCGTTCGTCGCCCCGGGGCGGTTGATGGGGCCTGGTGGCCTCACACCAACGACTTGGTCGCTGAAATAGCCGATCTGGAGCAGCTGTTGGGCGACTGGGCCGACGGCGTCGACCGGATCATGTACAACCTGGATGCCTGGCGGTCGGCGCCGAGGCGCGCGAGGTTCGGCGGGCATTCGGTTCGTCTGGACGGATATCGTTACTTGCCCGCCGACACTGTGTGTGTCGTGGCCCTTGACCGCGATCGGCTCGTTCTCTTGGTGATCGCGCCGGATACTGTCGCCGGCACTGCGGAAACGTTGTTGTCGGCGGCGTCTGGGCCGGAAAGCGAGCTCACCGCCGGTGAACTGATGGCCGATGATAGTGGTCGCCGCGACCGCTTCCAGAGCGCAGCGGCGTTGGACCGCTGGGACGACGAAGGCGGCCACAGTGCGGCCTCTCCTCGTCGGCGTGCGGCCTCGGCGACTTCAACCGCTGCTGGTGGTCTGCAATGACGCAGAATCCGCCGCAGGATAGGGGCGGTGCCGCCGCCGACCGTGGTCTTGGTCTGTTCCGGGCCACGGTCGGCGGTGGGCAGCCCTTCGACTTGCCGACCCGAACTCCGCGGCTGGTGATGCGCGAGCGTGGCGAGGGTTGCGCAGGTGTGGATGGCGCTTGGTGGCCGAGGACCGACAACCTCACGACCGAGTTACACAATTTGGTCACGGCCCTCACGTCTCGTCTGGGCCGAACCTCGCGCATCACCTTCGATTGGAACGCGTTGAGTCGCTCCCAACGCCGCATCGATCCTCCCGATGGGATCGAGGTCACCGGATCGTTGCCTGGCCAGCCGCACGAGGTGATGTTCGTCTTCGGTCTGCACGGTGAGCTTCTGCGTTTGCTGGTGGTCGATCCCGCCGCGGACCCGGCCGACGCCGAAGCCCAGATCTGCGCGGCTCTCGCCACTACTGCCGACGGTCGGTGATCCGGAGCGTCCCCGGCCGGCGGGCTGAGACGGGAGCTGAGTCACTCGATCGGGACCACCGGTCATCACCGGCTGGAATCGTGAAGCCTCACCTTCGCGGCGGTCGGCGCCGTGTTGGTGCCGGGCGCGTCAGGGCACGATGACGGCGCGGCCGCGGAGGGTGCCTGCGGCCAGGCGCCGGTAGGCTTCCGGGGCGTCGTCGAGGGTGAAGCGTTCGACGGCGATGTCGAGGACGCCGGCGTGGGCGAGGTCGATGAGTTCGATCAGTTCGTCGCGGGTGCCCCAGTACGGTGCGGTGACGGCGGTTTCGTAGGGGCTGATACCGAAGCCGACGCGGGCGGCGGCTTGTCCGTCGCCGAGGCCGACGATGGTGACGTCGGCTGCGACGCCTGCGACGGCCATGGCGGTGTCGACGGTGGGTTGGTAGCCGACGAAGTCCAGCACGAGGGTTGCGCCGGCCGGTCCGGTGATGGCGCGGACGTTGTCGGCGGCTGCGGCGTCGGACAGTACCGCTTCGTGGGCGCCGACGGATTTGGCGAAGGCGAGTTTGTCGTCGGTGACGTCGAGGGCGATCACGCGGGCCGGTGAGAGGTGGCGTAGCAACTGGATGGCGACATGGCCCAGTCCCCCGCTGCCGATCACGACAGCGAAGGTGCCGGGCACGAGCTTGGGCAGCGAGCGTTTGATGGCGTGGTAGGGGGTGAGGCCCGCGTCGGTGAGCGGCACGGTCGCGACCGGGTCGAGGTCGCCGATCGGGACCAGGTGGCGGGCGGAGTCGACGATCAGGTATTCGGCGATGGCGCCGGGTGCGCCGAGGCCGGGTGGGAAGATGCCGAGTTCGGCTGCGCGGGAACAGTAGTTCTCGGCGCCTTGGGAGCAGAACCAGCAGGTGCCGCACCCCCATGGGCCGTAGACGACGACCGCCTCCCCCACCTCGAGCCCGGTGACGCCGGCGCCGAGGGCGGCGACGGTGCCTGCGCCTTCGTGGCCGGGGGTGAGTGGCAGCGGGAAGGTCAGGGCTTCGGCGGGCAGGGACATGACGAAGTCGTCGGAATGGCAGACCCCGGCCGCGGTGATTTTCAGCAGGACTTGGCCTGGGCCTGGTTCGGGGGTGGGGATCTCGCGGACTTCCGGTTCGGCACCGACCGCCGCGTATTGGAGAGCCTTCATCGCACGTCCTCCGTTCGATGCTGGTTGTTTCCACGATCGCATGTGCGCCCGGCATCCGTGTGGCAAATCGCCGGAGTGGGGCGTGTCAGTAGGCGCGGGCGAAGATCACTCGCGTGCGGTACGCCGACGGTGCGCCGCAGCGCACGCAGGGACCGGTGTCGGGTTCGCCGTCCATGGGGATGCAGCGCGGGGTGGCGGCGGTGTGGGCTTTGATCTCGGCTTCACAGGCGGGTTGCCCGCAGTGCCGGGCCAGTGCCCATCCGGTCGCGACGGCGTGTTCGAAGCTCGGCCAGTCGTCACAGCGGTGGGTGTGCTCGTCGCGGAAACGGGTGGCACGGGTCAGCAGCTGGTGGTGGAAGTCGTCGAGGAGGGCGGGCAGTGCGGTGGGTAGCTGCGTCAGTTCGATGGTGTGTTTGCCGTCGCCGAGGCGCGGCGCGAGGACGGCGGTGCCGGCGGCGAGGTCACGGGGTCCGAGTTCGAGACGGATCGGCACACCACGCATCTCCCATTCGTTGAACTTCCATCCGGGGCTGTGGTCGCGGTCGTCGATGCGTACCCGGATTCCGCTGCCGCGCAACGTGGTGGCCAGCTCACCGGCGGCGGCCAGTACCTCGGGTGCGGTGTCGCCGCGGGTGATCGGCACGACGACGACCTGCACGGGTGCCAGTTTCGGGGGCAGCACCAGGCCGCGGTCGTCGCCGTGGGCCATGATGATCGCTCCGAGCATGCGGGTGCTCATGCCCCACGAGGTGGTGTGGCAGAAAGTGTCGTGGCCGTCGCTGCCGGTGTACCGGATGCCGAAGGCGCGGGCGAAGTTGGTGCCCAGGTAGTGCGAGGTGCCGGCTTGCAGGGCCTTGCCGTCGCGCATCATCGCTTCGATGGTGTGGGTGTCGACCGCGCCGGCGAACCGTTCACTCGGGGTCTTCTCCCCCGCCACCACCGGGATCGCCGCGAAGTCGCGGGCGAGGCAGGTGTAGATGTCGAGTGCGAGCGCCATTTCCGCGCGTGCCTCGGTTTCGTCGGTGTGTGCGGTGTGGCCTTCCTGCCACAGGAATTCGGTGGTGCGCAGAAACGTTCGTGGTCGCATCTCCCAGCGCACGACGTTGGCCCACTGGTTGAGCAGCATCGGCAGGTCACGATGGGAGGAGATCCATTTCGCCATCATCTGCCCGATGACGGTTTCGCTGGTGGGCCGCACCACCAGCGGTTCGTCGAGCTGTTTGCCGCCGGCGTGGGTGACAACGGCAAGTTCGGGTGCGAACCCTTCGACGTGGTCGGCTTCGCGTTCGAGGAAGCTCTGCGGGATCAGCAGCGGGAAGTAGGCGTTCTCGTGTCCGGTATCGGTGATGCGGCGGTCGAGTTCGGTGCGCAGCAGTTCCCAGATCGTGTAGCCGTACGGTCGGATGACCATGGTGCCTTTGGCCGGGCCGCGGTCGACGAGTCCGGCCGCGAAGACCAGCTCGTTGTACCAGGCGGAGAAGTCCTCGCTCTGGGCGGTGACGCCGCGGTGCTTGCCTGCCATACCGGTAAGGCTATCGCCGCCCGCCAGTGAATTTTTCGCAGTGACTGCCCTGCGGCGGGACCTACCAGACGAGGGTCAGGTCGGGGATGCGGACGCGGCCGAAGAAGCGTTTGTCGATGTCGCTGCCGTCGTGGTTGTAGCCGTTCATGAGGTCGGCCAGTTCGTCGGCGAGGGCTTGCAGGGTGGGGCTGATGACGTCGATGCCGTCCTCGCGTACCCATCCCCATTCGGGTGGGACGTTGTCGATGGTGATGTCGATGCAGCTGTGGTGGGGTGTGTCGACGGTGAAGGTGATCTGGGGTGGGGCGTCGCCGATGGGGTCGCGCAGGGCGGGTTCGCCGGGGTGGACCGGGCGTGGGGCGAAGGTGGCGCGGGCCAGGACGATGTCGGCGCGGATCATGTCGGCGATGCGTTCGAGGTCGGCGTGGCGGCCCACCCGGTGATGGCGGTTGCCGTAGGTGCGGTCGCCGACGGGCGTTTCGGTGCCGGTTTTGGTGAGGATGCGATCGAGCATGCGCTGGGCGGTGGCGCGTTCCCCGTCACCGGTGTTGGGGTGCTCGATGAGCGCGCGCAGGCGGGAGATCCGCAAGGTTGCACTGGTCGCCATCGTCGCAGGGTATCGGACCGTGTTTGATCAGCGGCGTAACGCTTGCCGGATGGCGAGTTCGACCGGTGCGAGGTCCTCGGCCGGCCCGTCGAGCCGCAGTGCTCGGGTGGGGGTGAGTTTCGGTTGTCCGAGGATGCGTGGGGTGTTGCCGCGGTTGGGTTGGCCGGCGTGTACGAGGAACGGGTGGCATAGGTAGACGTCTCCGGCCCGGCCGGTGGCGTGCGCGGTGGGCAGATGCCTGGTGGCGGTGTCGGCGCGGGCGGCGAGGGTGCGGGCATCGAGACCGAGGTCGCCCTCGGGTTCGAGCAGGCGCGCGACGTGGTGGTGGGAGCCGACGCGCAGCCGGGTCGGTGCGTCGTCGTCGCCGACGTCGGTGAACAGGAACAGCATCAGCAGGGCGCGGTCGCGGGAGTTGATGTTGGCGCGCCAGGTGAGATAGTCGCCGGGTGTGGAGTCTTCGCCGGGGTAGCTGACGTCGACGTGCCAGCCGTCGAGGAGGGCCGGCTCCTCGCCCGGGAATCGGATGACGAACCCGCCCAGCGTCTTTCGCGGTTCCCAGCGGCCGCTTCCGACCAGGGTGTCGAACGCGGCATGCAGTGTCGCGGTGTTGGCGGCGTCGAGGAACGGCTGCTGGTCGTAGTCGCCGAGCCCGACGGCCGGCCCGGTCCGGGTGGTCGGGTCGATGTCGAGCCACAGGATGTCGCGGCATGCTTCGGCGAGTTCGCGCGGGAAGGCGCCGCGGATCCGGACGAAGCCGTTGTCGATGAAGTCAGTGACCTGCGCGTCGTCGAGCATGCGGTCAGCGTCGCGGATGAACTGTTTCGCCGCAATCCGATTTCATCGTCGCCGCGATGATCGGGGTCGCGGCGACGTCCCGGCAGGCACCGCGGCGCCGGCCGGGACTTTCCCACCGCACCCGGCAGTCATCTCCGTTTGCCGCGTGTTCGTGCGCAGGTGGCGCACCGGTCAGACATCCACGGCCGCGCTGTCCCCGAGGAGCGCCCGGACGTCGGGCAGGTTGCCGATCCGCTGTGTGGCCGGGCGGCCCGGCGCTTCGGTTTGCGCGCTCCCGGTGGCGCGCAACCGCGTCCGGATCTGCTCGGGGGTGCTGCGGCCGGATCCTGCGGCCGCCAGCGCGCCCTGGTAGCAGGCGATGGCGCCGACGACGATCGGTGAGGCGCTGGATGTTCCGCTGAAGGTGTCGGAGTACCAGAGGTCTTCGTCGCTGCCGCCCTGCAGGTCGCCGTAGCCGGTGGTGGTGACCTCACGCCCCCAGCCCTGGGCGTCGACGCGGGTGCCGTAATTGGAGAAGTCCAGCCGTGAACGGGCCGGGCCGTGATCGCGGCCGTGGGTGCCCGGCGGCGGTGCGCCCGCGCCCACCACGATCGCACCGGAATCGGCGACGCCACCGCGGAACGGATTACGCCATGTCGATGGGAATTCGGCCGGTTTGCTGTCGTAGAGCGCCGCGTCCAGATCCTCGCCGCCGTTGCCTGCGGCTTCTACGACCACCACGCCGCGGCCGATGGCGTAGCGGATGGCGGCCCAGTCGTCGGGCCACCATTCGATCGCGATGTAGCCGCGCTGATCGGGGCGGCCGGCGTAGTTGAATCGTGGTCCCGGGCGATGCAACTCGATCAGCAGGATGTCGCCTGCGCTCAACGCGTCGGCCGCCGATCGGATCGCGGCCGCGGAACCGCCGCCGCCGAATACCGACACCGCGCGAATCCCGGCTTCGGGCGCGATCCCGGTGATTCCGAAACCGTTGACGTCGCCGCTGATCTGCCCGGCCACCGCCGTGCCGTGATTGCGCCACCCCAGATCCGGTGACGGGCTGCCACCGATGACTCCGCCCTGATTGTCGAGCAGGTCCTCATGGGTGAACCGCCACGCGCCTTCGACGTCGATCACCCGGACCCCGGTGCCGCGGCCACCGGGCTGGGTCCACGCCCACTGCGCGTTCACTCCGTCCGGCGCCGGCCCCAGGTATCCCTGCCTGGCCAGGAAATCCGGTGTCACGGCGGGCGGTTCGGTGAGGGCGCGGGCGGCGACGTCGGCGACGGCGTTGCTGATCGGCGGCGCCAGCGGCGGTTCGGCGGGTGGTTTCACGTACGCGGCGGCCACGGCGTCGTCGGCGCGCAGCCGTTCGGCCTCGGCATCCGGGTCGTCCTCGACGCCGCTGACGGTGAAATAGTTCAGCAGTTCGGCGCCACCGGGTTCGGCCGGTGTGCCGGCCAGGCGGTGTTCCAGCCGCCGCGGCGGACCGAACACCCGCGTCAGGGCCGCATTCGGTAGCAGCTGCCCCAGCCGCGTTTCGGCCGACGCGCTCTCGCGCAGGGCCGCGGGGCCGATGG
>NZ_BAFY01000186.1 GCF_000308555.1 Nocardia cyriacigeorgica NBRC 100375
GTCGTCGACACATTGCTGTCGGCGGAGACGGGCCGGGCGGCGCTCGAGTTGTATCGCGAGCATCGCGGTGATCGCCCGATCAAGGCGATCATCTACACCCATTCGCACGCCGACCATTTCGGTGGTGTGAAGGGATTCGTGTCCCAGGAGGACGTCGACGCCGGGCGGGTGAAGATCTTCGCGCCGGAGGGGTTCCTCGAGCATGCGGTGTCGGAGAACGTGTACGCGGGGACCGCGATGAACCGCCGGGCCGGCTACATGTACGGCGCGGCCCTGGCGCGCGGCCCGCAGGGCCAGGTCGGCGCCGGTTTGGGTCAGACGTTGTCGATCGGCACGGTCTCACTGATCGCTCCGACCGACATCATCACCACCACCGGCCACGAGGAGACCGTCGGCGGGGTGCGGATGGTGTTCCAGATGGCGCCCGACACCGAGGCGCCGTCGGAGATGCTGGTGTACTTCCCGGACTTCCGCGCGCTGTGCGCGGCCGAGGACGCCACGCACACCTTCCACAATCTGCTGACGCTGCGCGGTGCGGTGGTACGCGACCCGCACGGCTGGGCCAACTACCTCACCGAAACCATCGACCTGTTCGGCGGCGAGGCCGAGGTCGTATTCGCCTCCCACCACTGGCCGACCTGGGGCAACGAGCGGGTCGTCGAGTTCTTGTCCACCCAGCGCGACCTGTACGCCTACGTGCACGATCAGACGCTGCGGTTGATGAACAAGGGCCTGACCGGACCGGAGATCGCCGAGGCGATCGAGCTGCCGCCCTCGCTGGAGAACGCGTGGAGCGCGCACGGCTACTACGGTTCGCTGTCGCACAATGTGAAGGCGATCTACCAGCGCTATCTGGGCTGGTTCGACGGCAATCCGGCCAGCCTGTGGCCGCACACGCCGGTCGAGCAGGCCAAACGCTATGTCGAGTTCATGGGTGGCGCCGACACCGTGGTGGCCAAGGCCCGCGAATCCTTCGAGGCCGGCGACTTCCGCTGGGTCGCCCAGGTGGTCAACCATGTCGTGTTCGCACAGGCCGACCATGCCGAGGCGCGCGAGCTGCTGGCCGATACCTATGAGCAGCTCGGCTACGGCGCCGAGAACGGCACCTGGCGCAGCTGGTATCTGTCGGGCATGACCGAGCTGCGGGAAGGGCAGTTCGGCACACCGACCGAGACCAACGCCCCGGACGTACTCCATCAGCTCTCGCCGACGATGCTGTTCGACGCCATCGCCATTCAGGTCAACGGCCCGAAGGCCTGGGATGAGAACCTGGCCATCGATGTGGTCCTCACCGACACCGATGAGCGCTACCGGCTGCGGCTGGCCAACGGCGTGCTCACCTACAGCGGCCGGCCCCAGTCCGGCGAGGCCGACGCTACCCTCACCACCACCCGGCACAACCTGCCGGCGTTGGCTCTCGGCGGGTTGTCCGGCGGTGCGGCGGGGATCGAGATCAGTGGCGACAGTTCCGCATTGCAACGTCTTGCGAGGGTCCTCGATCCGGGCGACAAGAACTTCGCCATCGTGACGCCCGACTGAACCGTCTCGCGAAACCGGGTGCTCGGCACTGGGCGGCGGCTCCCCACATGGGAACCGCCGCCCAGTGCTGTGGTGACCGCGGCGACCACACGCGCTCCGCCCCGCGGCAGGACGACATCACACGCGCCGCGCGCGCAGCACCGTGTCGTCGAGCGTGACCGCGCTGCCGTGCGGGCCGATGGTCTGCCGGGAACGGTCCTCGGCGACCTGGACCTCCCACCGGTCCGGGTCCAGCCGCGCGGCGATGTCGGCGGTGGTGCCGTGCACGTGCGGCGAGGAGCCGTGGGCATGGCTGGACAGGTGGTCGCCCGGGGCGTGACCGACGATGAGCAGTGTGCCGCCGGATGCGACGGCGGCGGCGAGGCGGGCGACAAGGTCCTGCGGTGAACCGGACGTGTGCACGTAGTGGGTGCACACCAGGTCGAAGTGTTCCGCGGGAGGACGCCATTCGGTGAGGTCGGCCTGCTGCCATTCGATGCGGGCGGCGATGTCGGGGCCCGCGGCCTCGGCTCGGTCGCGGGCGCGCCGGAGGGCGGCGGAGGAGATGTCGACGGCCGTCACCTGCCAGCCGCGGGAGGCCAGCCAGAGCGCTCACCGCCCGTTCCGCAGCCGGCGTCGAGGGCTCTGCCCGGCGGTAGATCACCCGCCTCGCCGACGAGGTGCGGGTTGGGCTCGCGGTCGGCGGAATGGGCGTCGTGGTAGCGCGCCTCCCAGAACTCCTTGCCGAATTCCTCGGTCACGCTTGTCCTTTCGGTTGTGGTGTTCGGTCTGGTCGTCGCCTGTCCGAGAGCGCGTTCCTCGACACTCTGCTCAGCAAGCTCGGCCTCGGGCGAGACCTGCTCCCGCAGTGCAGCAACGGCCCGCCGCGTTTCCTCGGCCACCAGGTCGGCGTTGATCTGCGCGCCGGCCATGGTTCCCGCGGCACCGGCGGCGCCCACCTGAGCGGACAGGTCCACCACATTTCCCGCCGCCCACACGCCCGGCACGTCCGTCCGGCCCATCGGATCGGCGGCAATGTGCTCGCCCATGCCCATCGGGTGTTCCACCGGCTTCAGCCCGAGATCGGCCAGGAAGCCGGCCCGTGCCACCATGCGCGACCCCACGGCCAGCGCCTCACGAGCGATCACGGTGCCGTCGGCGAGGCGCACACCCACTAGCCTGTCGGCTTCGATCTCCAGTCCCGCGACCGCACCGGTCACCACGCGAATCCCGCGCGCCGCGAGCTCCTCGGCCACCTCACCGGTCGGCTCAGCGGCGGTGTGGGTGAAGAAGGTGACGTCGTCGCTCAGCTGCCGGAACAGCATGGCCTGATGCACCGACATCGGGCTGCTCGCCAGCACACCGATGGCCTGATCGCGTATCTCCCAGCCGTGGCAGTAGGGGCAGTGCAGCACGTCGCGGCCCCAGCGTTCGCGCAGGCCGGGGATATCGGGCAGCACATCGGTCAGCCCGGAGGCCACCAGCAGGCGGCGGGCGCGGGTCGAGCAGCCGTCGGTCAGGGTAACGGCGAATTCGTCGCCGGCACGCCGGGCCGTGCTCACCTCGCCGGTGACGATCTCGGCTCCGTAGCCGCGAGCTTCCGCCCGGCCGCGCTCGAGCAATTCGCCCGGCGGCATGCCCTCGCGGCCGAGCAAGCCGTGCACGCCCTCGGCCGGTGCGTTGCGCGGTTCGCCGGCATCGATCACCACGACCGACCGCCGCGAGCGCGCCAACGTCACCGCCCCGCTCAGTCCTGCGGCTCCGCCGCCCAGTACCACCACGTCATAGCTGCTTTTCAGCTCATCGGTCACTGTGACCACCTCCGCAGACGATGATGTGGTCGATCTGCAATCCTGGCAAGAAGATTTGCCAATACGGCAAACGGTTGCCGGTATCGCGAGGGCACTACGGGCGGCGCGGCACCGACCCTGCCACACCCGGCAACCCGAGTAGGCGCGACGCGCGGTCGCCTGCCGGGTGTTAGATGGCAGCGACGCAGTTACTTCGAGGAAGGACGTCGATTCATGGCCGAGAGGGTCGCAGTAGTTTCCGGTGCCGCGCGGGGAATCGGCGCGGCGATCGCCACACGATTCGCCGCGGACGGCATGAAGGTGGGTGTGCTCGATCTGGACGAGAGCGCCTGCGCCGACACCGTCGCCGCGATCACCGAGGCGGGCGGCCAGGCGGTGGCGCTGGGCGCCGACGTCAGCGATGAGGCGTCGGTGGCGGCGGCGGTCGAGCGGCTCGAAGCGGAGCTCGGTGCGCCGACGGTGGTGGTCAACAATGCCGGCATCCTGCGCGACAACCTGCTGTTCAAGATGAGCGTCGACGACTGGGACGCGGTCATGAACGTGCACCTGCGCGGTGCGTTCCTGCTGACCAGGGCGGTGCAGAAGTACATGGTGGAACAGAAGTTCGGCCGCATCGTCAACATGTCGAGCACCTCGGCGCTCGGCAACCGCGGCCAGGCCAACTACGCCGCCGCCAAGGCGGGCATGCAGGGCTTCACCAAGACCCTGGCCTTCGAACTCGGTAAGTTCGGCGTCACCGCCAACGCCATCGCGCCCGGCTTCATCGTCACCGACATGACCGCCGCCACCGCCGCCCGCGTCGGCGCCTCCTTCGAGGACTTCCAGGCCGCGGCCGCCGCGCAGATCCCGGTCGCCCGCGTCGGCTACCCCGAGGACATCGCGCACACCGCGTCCTTCCTCGCCAGTGAGGGCGCAGGCTTCGTCTCGGGTCAGGTCATCTATGTGGCCGGTGGACCCAGGGACTGATCAATTCCTTTGCGGGTGAGTCTGATCCGGCGCACGATCGGGTGATGATCGTGCGCCGGGTGCCCGCCGACGAATGGGAAACGGCGCGGGCCGTCCGGCTGGACGCGCTCGCGGGATCACCGCCGGGAACATTCAGTACGACGTTCGCCGAGGCGTCGACCTGGGATGAACAGCGCTGGCATGAATGGGCCGCCCCACGGACCCTGTTTGTGGCCGAGAACGACACCGGTCCCATCGGATCAGCGGCCGGCCGGCTTGCGGACGGGCCGGCGGAGTTGGTGTCGATGTGGGTGAATCCGGTCGCTCGCGGCAGCGGGATCTCCGACCGGCTGGTGCACGCGGTGATCGATTGGGCCCGCGCCGGCGGTCATCCGAGCCTGGGCCTGTGGGTCCTCGACGGCAACCACCATGCGGAGAACCTCTACCGGCGCAACGGGTTTCGACGCACCGGCCGATCACAGCCGTGCTGGCCGGACGACCCGCGAGTGGAGAACGAGATGGTTCTCCGGTTGACGCCTTAGCCGAGCGCCGGGCGGCAGCAGGTCTCGGCACCGGCGCCGAATCCGGCTACCGCGCGAATCTTGCGGCCGCCGACAGCACCGCTTCCCCCATGGCCGGGCTTCCGGTGTGCCCGGCGTCGTCGATGACCTGGAGTTCGGCGTCCGGCCACACCTTGGCCAGCTCCCAGGCGGTGCGCAGTGGGGTGCTCAGGTCCAGTTTGCCGTGGATGAGGACGCCGGGAAGGCCGGCGAGGCGGTGGGCCTCGCGCAGGAGTTGGCCGTCGGGCAGCCAGGCGGCGTGGGCGAAGTAGTGGGCGCAGATGCGGGTGAAGGTGAGCATGGCGGCTTCGGATTTCGCGCTGTATTGGCCGGGCGAGCCGGTGGTTTCGTGCGCGATGACGGCGTCTTCCCACTCGCACCAGCGGCGCGCCGCGGCCAGGCGCACCTCCGGGTCGGGGTCATCGAACAGTCGGCCGTAGGCGGCGACCAGGTCACCGTCGCGGTCGGCGGCGGGAACACCGTCGCGGAACCGCTCCCACTCCTGCGGCAGCAGTAGCCCGACGCCCCGGTAGAGCCAGTCGACTTCGGCGCGCCGTGTCATCGTGACGCTCACCAGCACGATCTCGGCGACCCGCTCCGGGAACCGCTGAGCGTAGGCGAGGCTCAGTGTCGAACCCCACGATCCGCCGAACAGCATCCATCGGTCGATCCCCAGATGGGTCCGCAATCGCTCCATATCGGCGATCAGATGCTCGGTGGTGTTCACGGCCAGGCTCACCCGCGGATCGGCCGCGTTCGGCAGGCTCTGGCCGCATCCGCGCTGGTCGAAGCGCACGATGCGGTAGATCTGCGGATCGAAGGCGCTCTTACGCGAGCCGCCACCACCTGCGCCGGGCCCGCCGTGCACGACGACAACGGGTTTGCCGTGCGGGTTCCCGCTGGTCTGCCAGTGGATCCGGTTGCCGTCGCCGACATCGAGCAGACCGGACGCGTACGGCTCGAGCACGGGAAACGGTTGAACCTGCGATGGCGGCGAATCCACGCAGCGGACGCTAGCACGGTGTTTCCGCGACCTCACCCCCGCACACCGGCAGCGGGCAGGTTCGATAACGATCACGACGCCAGCTTGATTTCCGCAGATGCGGGAATATGCTCCCCATTGTGTCGAATCTGCGGATCAGTGAGGCGGCGGCCCTGCTCGGCGTCAGCGATGACACCGTGCGCCGGTGGGTCGATCAGGGACGGTTGCCGTCGATCCAGCTCGACAACGGGCGCAAGGGCATCAGCGGGCGTGACCTGGCCGAGTTCCTGCGTGCCACGGCCGAGGCGCCCGAGGCGGGCACCACCGTCGCGGCCTCGGCCCGCAACCGCATGCGCGGCATCGTCACGCGCATCGTCAAGGACACCGTAATGGCGCAGGTGGAGATGCAGGCCGGACCGTTCCGGCTGGTGTCGCTGGTCAGCCGGGAATCGGTGGACGAAATCGGCCTCGAGGTGGGCAGTGTGGCCGTCGCCTCGGTGAAATCCACCCATGTCGTCGTCGAGATTCCGGAGAGCTGAACTCATGCACCGATTTCGTCCCATCGCCGCGCTGTTCTTCGCGGGCACCTTCGCACTCGCCGGTTGCGGTGACGACGGCTCGGCAGCGCCCACCAATGGTGACATCGGCGGCAAAATCACCGTATTCGCCGCCGCCTCCCTCACCGAGACGTTCACCGCCCTGGGTGAGCAGTTCGAGGCAGCACACCCCGGCGTGGACGTCGTGTTCAGTTTCGGCGCCAGTTCCGAGCTCGCCGAGCAGATCCGGCAGGGCGCGCCCGCCGACGTGTTCGCCTCGGCCGCACCGAAGAACATGCAGCAGGTCGTCGATTCCGGCGATGTCACTGCCTCCCCCGTCACATTTGTGCGCAACAGACTCGAAATAGCCGTTCCCGCAGGTAATCCCGGTGCGATCACCGGCCTGGCCGATTTCGGCCACGACGAACCCGTCATCGCGCTGTGCGCCGAACAGGTGCCGTGCGGGGCCGCCGCGACGAAGGTCTTCGAGGCCGCGCGGATCACGCCGAAACCCGATACCAGGGAACCCGACGTGAAGGCCGTGCTGAGCAAGGTGACGCTCGGTGAAGTCGACGCCGCGCTGGTGTACCGCACCGATGTGCGTGCGGCGGGCGACAAGGTCGAGGGCATCGAGTTTCCCGAATCCGCCGGCGCGGTCAACGAGTATCCGATCGCGCCGGTCGCGCACGCACCGAACGCACAGGCCGCTGCGGCGTTCGTCGAGTTCATCGGATCGGATGCGGCCCGCGCGGTCTTCGCCGACGCGGGATTCGAGACGCAGTGACCCGGGTCGTCGCACGACGGGTGCGGCGACGGCGGCCACTGATCCTGCTGGTGCCCGCCGTGATCGGGCTGCTGTTTCTGGTGGTTCCGCTGGTGGGCCTGGTGCTGCGGGCGCCGTGGCGGACGCTGCCGCAGCGGCTGTTCAGCGCCGAAATCGCGGAGGCGCTGCGGCTTTCGCTGGTGTGCGCGAGCCTGGCGACGGTGATCTGCCTGCTGCTCGGCATCCCGCTGGCCTGGCTGCTGGCGCGCGCCGAGCTGCCAGGGCGCGGGCTGGTGCGGGCGCTGGTGACGGTGCCACTGGTGCTGCCACCGGTGGTGGGTGGTGTGGCGCTGCTGCTGGTGTTCGGGCGGCGTGGACTGATCGGGCAGTACCTGCACGAGTGGTTCGGGGTGTCGTTGCCGTTCACGACCGCCGGCGTGGTGGTCGCGGAGGCGTTCGTGGCGATGCCGTTCCTGGTGATCTCCGTGGAGGGGGCGCTGCGGGCGGCCGACCCCCGGTACGAGGAGGCCGCCGCCACCCTCGGCGCCGCACCGTGGCTGATCTTCCGCCGGGTGACGCTGCCGTCGGTGCTGCCCGGCGTGGTGGCGGGCGCGGTGCTGTGCTGGGCGCGCGCCCTCGGCGAATTCGGCGCTACCATCACCTTCGCCGGCAATTTCCCCGGCGAGACCACCACCATGCCGCTGGCGGTCTACCTGGCATTGCAGACCGACCCCGACGCCGCCATCGTGCTGAGCCTGGTGCTGTTGGCGGTCTCGGTCGGCGTGCTGGCGGCGCTGCGGGAACGGTGGATTCGGGGCAGCGTCGGATGACGTTGACGGCAGACATTCGGGTCGCCCGCGAGACCTTCACCCTCGGACTGGAGCTGACGGTGCAACCGGGCGAAGTGGTGGCGTTGCTGGGGCCGAACGGCGCCGGGAAAACCACGGCGCTGCGTGCGCTGGCCGGGCTCACACCGCTCACCGACGGGCGGATCCAGCTCGATGATCACCTCTGGGATGGGCCGCCGGACACCTTCGTTGCGGCCGAACATCGGCAGGTCGGCGTGGTGTTCCAGGACTATCTGCTGTTCGCGCACCTGAACGCGCTGGACAATGTCGCCTTCGGGCTGCGAGCGCGCGGAATGCGGCGGACGCCGGCGCGGGCGCGGGCCGGGCAGTGGCTGGAGCGGGTGGGGCTGGCCGAGTATTCCCAGGTCGAGCCGGGCAGATTGTCCGGCGGCCAGGCGCAGCGGGTGGCGCTGGCGCGGGCCTTGGCCACCGAACCGCGGCTGCTGCTGCTGGACGAGCCGCTGGCCGCGCTCGACGCGAGCACCAGGATCCGGGTGCGCAGCGACCTGGCCCACCACCTCGGCGACTATGCCGGCCACACGGTGCTCGTCACCCACGACCCGCTCGATGCCATGGTGCTCGCCGATCGGCTGGTGGTCATGGAGGACGGCGCCGTCGTCCAGGAAGGTGCACCGGCGGAGGTCGCGCGCCGACCGCGCTCGGACTATGTCGCCAATCTGGTGGGCCTCAATCTCTTTCGCGGTACCGCGCGCGAGACCACCGTCGAGCTCGACCGT
>NZ_BAFY01000185.1 GCF_000308555.1 Nocardia cyriacigeorgica NBRC 100375
TTGCAGCGTCCGTCCGTGGCCAGCCCGCGCTGCCGGGCGAAGTCCACATACAGTTCCGGACTGCCGGAGATGGTCACCCCGCCGGCGAGTGCCAGCGAGGTCTCCCCGTTGCGCAGTGCCTGGCAGGCCAGATGCAGCGCAACCAGCGACGACGAGCAGGCCGTGTCGACGGTCATGGCCGGTCCCTGCAACCCGAACACGTAGGCGACGCGCCCTGAGGTGACACTGTCGGAGTTGCCGGTCATCCGGAAGCCCTCGTATTCGCCGACGACCCGCTCCGCGTAGCCGGACGGGGTCGCGCCGACGAACACGCCGGTATCACTGCCGCGCAAGGACGTCGGATCGATGCCCGCGTGTTCGAGTGCCTCCCACGCCGCCTCGAGCATGAGCCGCTGGTGCGGGTCCATCGCCGTCGCCTCGCGAGGCGCGATACCGAAGAACTCGGCGTCGAACGCACCCGCGTCGGTGAGGAAACCGCCCTCGCGGACATAGGTGGTGCCCGGTTTGTCCGGGTCCGGGTCGATCAGGCGTTCCAGGTCCCAGCCCCGGTCCTCGGGGAAGGCGGTGATGGCGTCGCGTTCGGCCGCGATCAGTTCCCACAGCTGGTCCGGCGAGCTCACTCCGCCCGGGTATCGGCAACTCATACCGACGATGGCGATCGGCTCATCGGTTCGGGTCCGGCGCGTGGTCCGCGCGGGCTGCGGGCTCCGGGACGGGGTGTCCGCGAGCGCGGCGACGAGGAACTCCGCCACGGCGCCGGCGTTG
>NZ_BAFY01000184.1 GCF_000308555.1 Nocardia cyriacigeorgica NBRC 100375
GAGTGAGCCGAGGCGTAGCGGTGTGTGCGCCGGCCGCGCGCCGTAGACGTTGATCAGCGCTCGGGCCTCGATCGGGTCGCCGAGCTTGGTTCCGGTGCCGTGCGCTTCCACCGCGTCGATATCGGCGGGCGCCAGGCCCGCGTTGGCCAAAGCCTGGGTGATGACACTTTCCTGGGATGGCCCGTTCGGCGCGGTCAGTCCGTTGCTCGCGCCGTCCTGATTGACCGCGCTGCCACGGATCACGGCGAGCACGGTGTGGCCGAGCCTGCGGGCCCGCGACAGCCGCTCCAGCACCAGTACGCCGAGGCCCTCGGAGAAACCGGTGCCGTCGGCGGCAGCGGCGAACGCCTTGCACCTGGCATCAGGGGAGAGCGCGCGTTGCCGCGCGAACGCGATGAGCAGCGACGGGTCCGACATCACGGTGACTCCACCGGCCAGCGCCAGCGACGCCTCGCCCTGGCGCAGCGCCTGACAGGCGAGGTGCAGCGCGACCAGCGACGACGAGCACGCGGTATCCACCGAGAGGGTCGGTCCCTTGAATCCGAAGGTGTAGGCGATGCGGCCGGACAGCACGCTGTTGGACACACCGAGATAGGCATGGCCCTCGGTCTCGGCGCTGAGATTCGGCGAGCCGACCCGCGGACCGTAGTTCTGGTGGATGACCCCGGCGAAAACCCCGGTGTCGCTGCCACGCAGCGACAACGGGTCCATGCCCGCGTCCTCGAGCGCCGTCCAGGTCGCTTCCAGCATCAGCCGTTGCTGCGGGTCCATCGCGGACGCCTCGCGCGGGCTGATCCCGAACAGCGCCGGATCGAATTCGGCCACCGAATCCAGGAAGCCGCCGTTGCGGGTGTAGATGGTTCCCGGCACATCCGGATCCGGATCGAACAACCGCTCGAGATCCCAGCCGCGATCGGTCGGGTACTCGCCCACCGCGTCGACGCCGCCGTCGACCACGCGCCACAGATCCTCCGGTGAACGGACCCCGCCGGGGTAGCGGCAGGACATGCCGACGATGGCGATGGGCTCAGTTGAGCGGTCGGTCAGTTCGCGCAGTTGCTGTTTGGTGTCGTAGAGCGCTTTCGCGGTCTTGGTGAGATACCGGCGTAGTTCGTCGTTGTCGGCCATCGGTGCGGCTCCTGATCGTGGCTGTTCAGCTGAGGTTGTCGATGAAGTCGAAGAGTTCGGCGTCATCGGCGGTGTCGAGGTGATCGGCGGTCTCGGCCGTCGTGATCGAATCGCGTTCTCCGGCTTCCAGTTCCCGGCCCATGGCCAGCAACTTGTGCGCGAGGTCGGCTCGCTCGGCCGGGCTGAGATCGGCTGCCGCGAAGCTGCGCGCCAGCGACTCGACCTCGGCGCTCAAGCGCACCATCGGGTCTTCGGCGGGTGCGATCTGCCGGCGTAGCGATGCCGCGAGTTCGGCGGGCGTCGGATAGTCGAACATCGCGGTGGTCGACAACTGCACCCCGGCGGCGGAGTTCAACCGGTTGCGGAACTCCATGACACCGAGCGAATCGAAGCCGATATCGCTGAAGGGCTTATCGGGGGCGATCGCTTCCGCGCCGTCGTATCCCAGTACGGCGGCGGCCTGGGTGAGTACCACCTCCAGCACGATCGCGTCCTGTTCGGCGGTCGGTCGGCCCGACAGCCGCACCGCCACATCGGGCGTGTGCGCCCCGGTGGCGCCCGCACCTGCCGCCACCCGCCGCGGGCGAACCAGTCCGCGCAGGGTGGACCGCAGCTCGGCGGGGTCGATCGCGGTGAGCGCGTCCCGGTCGACGTGGGCCGCGATGAACGCGGCACCGCCACCGGCCAGCGCCGCGTCGAACAGCGCCATACCCGCCGCGCTGTCCAGCGGCGGGAAACCCTCCCGGCGCCAGCGGGCGAAATCGGCGTCACCGAGATCGCGGGTCATGCCCGTGGCTTCTCCCCACGGTCCCCACGCCACCGAAGTAGCGGGTAGTCCGAGGACCTGACGATGCTGGGCCAGCGCGTCGAGGAAGACGTTGGCGGCAGCGTAATTCGCCTGACCCGCACTGCCGATCACGCCGGCGATCGAGGAGTAGAGCACGAACATCGACAGATCCAGGCCCGCGGTCGCCTCGTGCAGGTTCCACACGGAGTCCACCTTCGGCCGGAGTACGCGGTCGAGTTGCTCGGCGTT
>NZ_BAFY01000183.1 GCF_000308555.1 Nocardia cyriacigeorgica NBRC 100375
CCGGCGGCGTTGGGCGCGGCGGCTGTCGGTGAGCAGCATCAGCGCCAGCAGTGCCCTTGGCTGCGGTTCACCGGGCATCAGCTCGCACAGCAGGGTGCCGAGCCGGATCGCTTCGTCGCACAGCTCGTCTCGCACCGCGTCGGGGCCCGAGGTGGCGAAGTAGCCCTCGGTGAACACCAGATAGATGCAGGCGAGCACGGCCGGTGTGCGTTCGGGCAGCAACTGCGGGGGCGGTACCCGTAGCGGGATGCCCGCGTCGCGGATCTTGGCCTTGGCCCGGCTGAGCCGTTGCGCGACCGTGGATTCCGGTTGCAGGAAGGCCCGCGCGATCTCGGCCGTGCGCAGCCCGCACACCAGCCGTAACGTCAGCGCGACCCGGGATTCCGGAGCCAGCGCGGGATGGCAGCAGGTGAAGATCATCCGCAGCTGATCGTCGGCGATCGAACCCACAGCCGGCTCCTCGTCCTCGGGTGCGAGTCGGGCGGCGGCGAATTCCTTGGCCTCGCGGGAGGATTCGCGCCGCAGGCGGTCCAGGGCCCGATGCCGGGCGGCGGTGGTGATCCAGGCGCCCGGATTGTCGGGACCGCCGCGCTGGGGCCAAGTGCGCAGCGCGTCGGCGAAGGCTTCCTGGACGGCGTCCTCGGCCAGACCCACATCGCCGGTCAACCGGGCCAGGGTGGCGACGGCCCGGCCGAATTCGGCGCGATAGACGCGATCGAATTCGGCCGGATCGATGGTCATGGACAGTGTTACTGGCCGAGGTCGACGATCTGGCGCAGTTCGGTGCGCCCCTTGGCGCCCAGCGGGATCTGGGCGGCGATCTCCGAGGCCGTCCGCCGATCAGGGGCCGCGAACAGGTAGAGCCCGTCGACCACCTCCGCGGTTTCGCCGAAGGGACCGTCGGTGATGGACAGTTCGCCCTCACGCATGCGCAGTGTCGTCGCCGATGACGGCGGCCGCAGCGCGCCACCGCCGCGGATCGCTTCGCCGACCCGCTCGGCGAAGCGCTGATGCTCGGCCAGCGCGGCCTCCCATTCCGGGGTGTCCGGCGCGATGACCGTGTCGGCGCGGTCCCACAGCAGTGCCATCCACCAATCGGCGCCCGGCGTGTCGTGCGGGGTCCATTGCACCATCGGGCGCAACTCGATCGCACCGGTCTCGACCGCAGGAACCTGGCGGCCCAGTCCGATGGCCTCGTCGAGGTCGGTCACCTCGAAGACGTAGAACCCGCCGACCACTTCGGCGCCCTCGGCGAACGGGCCGTCGGTGATCAGCGTGGTGTCGCCGTCACGGGTGACGTTCACCGCCGTACTGGACGGATACAGGGCCGCGCCGCCGGCGATGGCGGCGGCGACCCGTTCCTCGAATTCCGCATACCGCTGGACCTCGGCGTCGAACTCCACGCTGCCCGGAGCGGCTTCCGGATCGTCATCGCGCCCGACGAGCAATGCCAGGTACTGCATGGCAGTCATCCTTCCTCGAATCGGAGGAGCCCGATACCCCTCTCACCAGCACGACGGATGGCGACCGCGGTTCTCGACATCGCTGCCGAGATTGTTCGGATCGGGGTGCCCGGGTATCCACGCGGGCGGGAAGCGGGTCAGCCGCCGGCGAACGGCGGCAGCACGTCGACGCGAGGGGTCAGGGCCGCGGCGGCGTCGCGGGTGAGTTCGTCACCGACGAGGTAGGCGCAGACATCGAGCATCTTGTCCAGGTCGGGGCCGTACGCGCGGGCCAGGGCGGTGCGCAGGTCACCGACGGTGGCCCCATCGGGTAGGTCGAGCGTTTCGGTGTCCTTGCCGACCGCGTCGGCGATGGCGGCGAAATAACGGACCTCAACCACCGATGGCTCCCATCGTCCGTTCGGGTGGGACGAAACCGGCCGCCTCGATCCCGTGGCCTGCCCACTTGTTCCACATCGCGCCCCGCCACAGCTGCGCGATCTCGGCGTCGCCCGCACCGGAGCGCAGCACCGCGCGCAGGTCGAACTCCTGATCGCTGAACAGGCACGAGCGCAGCATGCCGTCGGCGGTGAGCCGGGTGCGGTCGCAGGTATCGCAGAACTTCCTGGTCACCGAGGCGATGATGCCCACGGTCGCGGGCCCGCCGTCGACCAGCCAGCGTTCCGCCGGCGCCGACGGATCGGATCGTCCGGCGGCGGTGAGTTCGAACCGGGTGCCGAGCACCTCGAGCAGTTCGGCCGCGGTCACCATATTCGTGCGCGCCCACTCGTGGTCGGCGTCCAACGGCATTTCCTCGATGAACCGCAGCTCACAGCCCTCGTCCAGGCACCAGCGCAGCAGATCCGGCGCACCGGCCAGCGTCTGGCGCATCAGCACCGCGTTGACCTTCATCGGAGCCAGGCCCGCGTCACGGGCGGCGCGAATACCGGCGAGCACCGAGCCGAGCCGGTCGCGGCGGGTGAGGGTGGCGAAGCCGAAGCGGTCGACGGTGTCGAGGGAGACATTCACCCGGCCCAGCCCCGCGCGTGCCAGCCCAGCGGCCCGATGTTCCAGCCCGACCCCGTTGGTGGTCATGGCCAGCGGCGTCTGCGGCACCTGCTCGTGGCAGCCGGCGATGATCTCTTCCAGGTCGCGGCGCATGAGCGGCTCGCCACCGGTGAACCGGACCTCCGATATGCCCAGTTCACGCACGGCGAGCGAGACCAAGCGGACGATCTCGGCGGCGGTCAGCAATTCCTCGCGAGGAATGGCGGGCAGGCCCTCTTCGGGCATGCAGTAGGTGCAGCGCAGCGAGCATTTCTCGGTGATGGAGACCCGGAGGTCGCGGGCGACGCGGCCGAATCGGTCCACCAGCAGTGGTGTTTCGGGGCGGCCGTCGAGCGAGGGACGCCCGGACCGCACGGCGGGGATGCCCATCTCGACCAGCGTCACCCCTCCATTATGACCCGTCGGCCGCCGGGCACCACGGCGCCGTCGCCGTTGCCGCACCTCACAATCGCCGCCTTCCACAGGTGAGGCGATGACCGCGACCACGCCCACGACCTGCGATTAGGCTGAGCGCATGACTTCCCGGTCCGCCACCGTCGCCGCCCGGTCCGTCGCCGAATATCGCGACCGCATCGAGGCGCTGCTGCGTCCGCTCGCGGCGCGACCGGTCGAGACCGTCGCCGTGTCCGCAGCCCTGGGCAGGCAGCTGGCCGACACCGTGCACGCCCCCGTCGACCTGCCGGTATTCCGTAACTCCGCGATGGACGGCTACGCGGTGCGGGCCGCCGACGTGGCCGTCACACCGGTGACGCTGCCGCTGTCGGGCGTGGTCGCGGCCGGCGATCCGGGCCTGGAGCCGTTGGCGCCGGGGACGGCGCGCAAAGTGATGACCGGCGCGCCGGTGCCGCCGGGCGCCGACTGCGTGGTCCCGGTGGAAGACGCGCACGCCGAGGCGGGCGCCGTCGTCGTCGAGCGTGGCCGCGGCCGCGGCGAATTCGTGCGCGAACCGGGCACCGACGTGCGCGCCGGTGACCGACTGGTCGCCGCCGGAACCTTGCTCGCGCCACGGCATATCGCCGCGCTCGCGGCGGTCGGCTTACCCGCGGTGCGGGTGTTCGAGCCGATCCGGGCGGTGGTGATCACCAGCGGAGACGAACTGGTCCCGGCGGGCACCGCGCTGGCACCCGGACAGATCTACGATTCCAACGGCATCGCGCTGGCCGCCGCGCTCACCGCGAACGGCGTCAGCGTCGCAGGCGTCGAACACAGCGGCGACCAGCCCGCGCAGTTTCGCCGGATACTGTCGGCCGCAACCCGTTCCGCGGATGTGGTGTTCACCACCGGCGGGGTGTCCAAGGGCGATTTCGAGGTGGTCAAGGACGTACTGGAGCCGATGGGCGGGCAGTTCGGCTCGGTCGCGATGCAGCCGGGCGGGCCACAGGGGCTGACCGTGGTCGACGGTGTTCCGGTGCTCAGCTTCCCTGGTAATCCGGTCAGCGCGATGGTCTCGTTCGAGGTGTTCGCGCGGCCGATGCTGCGTCATCTGGCCGGGCTGCCCGAGGTCGAGGTGTTCGAACTGCCGCTGCTGAGCGCGATCGGCTCGCCGCAGGGCCGTCGCCAGTTCCTGCGTGGGCGACTCGCCCATACCGCGGGTGGGCCGCGCGCGGTGGAGGTGGTGTCGGGACCCGGCTCCCATCTGGTGGCGAGCATGGCAGCGGCCGATGTGCTCATCGATGTGCCCGCGGAGGTCGATGCCCTGCCGGTCGGCGCGACTGTGCGAGTGTGGTCGCTGTGAACGAGTTGTCGCATGTGGACGCCGAGGGCCGCGCCCATATGGTTGATGTGAGCGCCAAGGCCGAGACCACGAGGGTCGCGGTCGCTACGGGTGAGCTGCGCACCACCGCGGAGGTGGTCGCCCTGGTGCGCGCCGACGATATGCCGAAGGCCGATGTGCTCTCGACCGCGCGCATCGCCGGTATCGCGGGCGCGAAGAAGACTTCCGAGCTGATTCCGCTGTGCCATCAGCTGGCGCTGTCCTCGGTGCGGGTGGCGTTCGGATTCACCGAGGACTCGATCACCATCGAGGCCACCGCGAAGACCAAGGGGCCCACCGGTGTCGAGATGGAGGCACTGACCGCGGTCGCGGTCGCCGGGCTCACGCTGCACGACATGGTCAAGGCCGTCGATCCGGCAGCCGTGCTGACCGGGGTCGGACTGCTCACCAAAGACGGTGGAAAGCACGGGCATTGGCAGCGGCCGGCAGCGGCGGGGCCGGCGGCCCCGGCCGTCACGGCCGACCCGCGCCCGGCGGGACGACCTGCCGAGGCGGAGTCGCCGGCGCGGCCGGATAAGACCGCCGTCGTGCTGGTCGCCTCGACCGGCGCCGCCGTAGGCACCCGCACCGACACCACCGGTCCCGCACTCACCGAATGGCTTCGCGGCCTCGGGTTCTCGGTGCGTGGTCCGCTGATCTACGCCGACGCCGATATCGCGGCCGGACTCACCGACGCACTGCGCGAGGCGCCCGACCTGGTCGTCACCACCGGCGGCACCGGCGCCTCCCCCACCGACGCCACCCCGGAAGCGACCCTGGCCGTGCTGGATCGGGAGCTGCCGGGCGTCGCCGAGGCCATCCGGCAGCGCGGGACCGCGAAGTTCCCGCTCGCGGCATTGAGCCGCGGGGTGGCGGGGCTGGCCGGCCGGACGGTGATCGTGAACCTGCCGGGCTCGCCCGGCGGAGTCAAGGACGGAATCGCGGTGCTCGAGCCATTGCTCGGGCATCTGCTGGCTCAGGTCGCAGGAGGCGGTGACCATGACAACGGGTGATCTGGTGCGGCTGGCCGAGATCAGCGATCGGCCGCTGGATCCGGCGGTGGTCGACGCCGCCGTGGCAGGACCCGAACACGGCGCGGTGGTCGTGTTCACCGGGGTCGTGCGCAATCACGATGGTGGGCAGGCGGTATCGGCGCTGGAGTATTCGGCGCATCCGGACGCCCAACGCTTTCTGCGCCGTTGCTGCGCGGAGCAGGCCGAATCCACGGGGCTGCCGGTGGCCGCGGTGCATCGGGTGGGCAGTCTGACGATCGGCGATCTCGCCATCGTGGTGGCGGTCGCCGCGCCGCACCGGGCCGAAGCCTTCACCGCCTGCGCCGAACTGGTGGACCGGATCAAACACGAGGTGCCGATCTGGAAGCGGCAGCTGTTCGCCGACGGCCTGTCGGAGTGGGTCAACGCCTGCGGCTGAGCGTTCGACCTGCGGCGACGCATATGTAGTCGGGGCCGGGCTGTCGTTGTTGGGACAGCTCGTCGCGCTCGCGAGATGTCGCGTACGGGACAGATTTTCCGCGTTTATCCGGGAATTCCATCGGGTAAACTCTCGCAACATTTCGTGACGAGTCATGGGATGTCCGTATACGGTGGCCGTCAGGTGCTTCCAGATCTCCCGCAGGAGAGGGCATGCGTACTGACCAGGTCACGTTGCATCGGTTCGTCATCGGCGAGCTCACCGCGGCCGGATTGGACCGAGACAAACTGATCCGGGATATCGGACTCCCCTCATGGGCCCTGGCCAGTCCCGAGGCCTATGTGCCGAGCGAGATCTTCGCCCGCCTGTGGGAGGTGGCCGAACACGAGCTGGGCGATCCGGCCGTCCCCGTGCGGGTGGCGAGCCGCTACAGCATGGGCTGCCTCGGCCTCTACGACTACCTGTTCTCCACCGCACCCGATCTCGGCTCCGGACTGCGCACCCTCGGACCCTATGTCACCGCGGTGACCACCAACCACCGCTGGGACTTGGTCGCCGAGAACGACGACGAGGTGACGCTGTCGATCGAGATGGTCGACCCCGCCGGCCATAGCCGCGACCGCATTCACTTATGGGGGCTGGCCGCCGTGGTGGCGCGCAGCCGACTGGTGGTCGCGGCTCCGGTGGTGCCGGTGCGGGTGCGGCTGTGCCAGGCGCCGCCGACGTCACGGGAGGCCTATGTCGAGCTCTTCGGCACCACCGATATCGAATTCCGGGCGCCGATCGACGCGGTCACTTTCCGCGCCGCCGATATGAATTTGCCGCTCACCTCGACCGATCCGACCCTTGCCACGGTGCTCAAGCCCTTGGCCGATGCTCTGCCACCGCCTCCGCCGCTGGCCACCACCTGGGCGGATCAGGTGGCCACGGCCTTGGCCAAGGCCCTGGAAGTCGGTGAGGTGTCGCTGGAAGCGGTGGCGCGCCGGATGGCGACGAGCCCACGGACTTTGCAGCGACGGCTGATGGAGGCGGGCACCACCTGGCGGCAGGAGGTGGACCGGGCGCGCGCGGCGCGGCTGGCCGAGGCCACCGCGACCGGTCCGATCACGCGGGCCCGGCAGGCGCAACTGCTCGGATACACCGATCCCGGTTCGATCCGGCGTGCGGCGCGACGCTGGTCGATCACCGCCGCGCATCGCCGCTGCGAGCAGTTGGACTGAACGTCGCCGACCCGACCCGAGGCCGGCGATGTCCGGTCGACGGTGGTTACTTCAGGAATCGAGCGGCGATCCGCCAGAATGTTCCGCCCTCGATCGACCGGAAGTCCCAGCTTCTGGCGGCCGCGTGCGAGGCGGCGACGATCGCGGGAACGTCGAAATCGTATCGGGTTGCCGTTCCTTTGGCTTCCAACGCGGCGATCACATAAGCAGTGGCAGTTTCCCTGGTCGCGTACATGACCCTCTCCCCTCGTCGAGCGAACTTCGAAACTGTCCGCAGTGCGCCGGGGGCCCACAGAGGCGACACGCCTAGTGCGGCGACACGACGAACATGTTTACGAGTTTTGTGCGACGGGTACCGACGCGCCAGCGCCTATTGCGCCACTTTGGTGATAAACGCGCCAATTTCGGATTGGGCGCCGGGCGGGCTCAGTGTGGAACGTAGCGCCAGACCGGCAGCATCGCGGGTTCGTCCAGCAATTCCTCGCCCACGTGCACCGTCTCGTTCAGGCGTTTGCGCGCCAGTTCGGTATCCAGGCCCGAACCGATGAGGACCAGCCTGCTACCGCGGTCCTCGCCCCGCCGCCACGCGGCGGGCTCGCACACGAGATGTCTTCCTACCATGTGCAGTACGAACTTGCGATGTTCACCGGCGACCGCGAACGCGGCGAACCCCTTGGCGCGGAACAATCCCGGCGGCGGATCCTCGAAGAAGCCGATCAGCTGCCTCGGGTCGAGATCACGAGAACTGGTGAACGACACGGTGACGTATTCGTCGTGCAGATGGCGGTGGCCGTCGCCGGGATCGTGGTGATGCTCGGCGAGCAGCTCGTCGAAGCTCAATTGCTGGGCCACCCGCGGCGCTTCGCGCAGCGGTTCGTCGAACAGCAGTCCCGGCTCGATCCGGCCGTGGCTGGTCGCGTACACCGGAGCCGGCTCGATCAGCTCGGCGATCTCCGAGCGCAGCGCCGCGAGTTGGTCCGGCTCGACCCGGTCGGCCTTGTTGACCACCACCAGATCGGCCAGCCGCAGGTGATCGGCCAGATCCGGATGACGCTGCCGATGCGCCGGAAACTGTTCGGCGTCGACCACTTCCACCAGCCCGCCGTAGCGGATACGCGGATTGTCGCTGGCCGCCACCATGCGGATCAGGTTGCGCGGTTCGGCCAAGCCGCTGGCCTCGACCACGATGACGTCGATGCGGGCGCTCGGCTGGGCGAGCCGATCGAACAGTTCATCCAATTCGCTGACGTCGACCGCGCAGCACACGCAGCCGTTGCCGAGCGAGACCATCGCGTCGACCTGGCCCGCCACCAGCATCGCGTCGATATTGATCGCGCCGAAGTCGTTGACGACGACCCCGATCCGGGTGCCGCGATTATCGCGCAGCAGATGGTTGAGCAATGTCGTCTTGCCGGACCCGAGGAACCCGGCGACGATCACGACAGGAATCGACTGGGCCACCCGGACACCCTACTGGCATCCGCCGACGCCCACTCCCCACGGCCGGGTGCCGACGCCGGCTCAGTCCGTCGGCGCGAACAGGGCGGCCGCCAGCGTGTAGGCCAGGTTGATCAACTCGGCGGTGATCGCGGTGTCATCCATGCCGAGCGCCTTCGCCAGCGGCATCAGCAGTTCCATCACGGTGGCGACGATGCCGTCCTCGGAGCCCTTGGTGCCCGCCTCCGGGGAGGTGCTGCTGGATCCGCTCGGCGCCTCGGTGGTGTTCGGCGCCGACTTCGGTGTGCTCGTCGGTGCGGCCTGGGTCTGCGGCGCGTTGGAGCCGGGAGCCGTGCGTGAGTTGTTCACGCCGGGTCGTTGCGCGGGAGCCGCCGGGGCCGTGGTGGTCGTCGTCGGCGAGGTCGTCTGCGCGGGAGTCGGCGATCCGGCCGGGGCCGGAGCGGCGGGCGTCGACGGAGCCGTGGTCGTCGTGGGGGCCGGTTCCTGCGGTGCGGGCGCCGCGGCCGGGGAGTCGGCGCCGGTGCCCGGCGTCGCGACCGGGGTGTCGGCCGACGGCGGTGCGCCGAGCAGGAAGCTCACCAGTCCGGTGGTGATGGCGATGGCGTGCTTCAACTGGCCGTCGCCGGATTCCAGTAGCGCGGCGTCCTCGGGGTTGGCGCCGTTGCCCATCTCGATGAAGACATCGGGCACGGTCGTCAGCGCGGGGCCGGCGACGTCGGCGCGGGTCTGCAAGCCGTCCACCACGCCCGCGTAGTTCGCCGCCGGGAAGCCCGAGGACAGGTAGGCATCGCGCATCGCCTTCGAGGCGGCCAGCCCAGCCGTGGATTGCACTTGGTCGGCCTTGGCGTCGGGGATCGGCAACTGCGGCACGATGACGTGGAACCCGCGATACTGCGCGGGCGCGCCGTCGGCGTGGATACTGACGGCGACGGCGGCACCGGATGCGTTGGCGGCCGCGGCGCGCTCGTCGATGCATCCGCCCCAGCCGCTGTCGTCCTGGCGGCTGAGCACCACTCGGGCGCCGAGGCTTTCCAGCGAGGTCTTGACCAGCTGAGCGACATTCCAGTTGATGGTGTGCTCGGCGACGCCGTTGACGGTGGTCATGCCGGTGGTCTGGCAGTCCTTGGTTCCCCCGCGACCGTCGCTGACCTGACGGGACAGGTTCTCGGTGTGATTCGGGCCCTGATGGCCCGGATCGAGGAAGACGGTGCGGCCTGCCAGCTTGGTGGCCATGTCGGGCGATATCGGTTCGGCGGACGCGGTGACACCGGACAGGGTGAACGTCAGCGCCGTACTGACGACGGCGCAGAGACCAGCCTGGACGAAGTTCGGCTTCATATGCGGTCGGCGCTCCGGGACGGAGCGCCCCTCCCTTCCCACGAGCTTCCCACTAGCAACACCAAACCCAGTGGTTCACTCTGGTCACAGCGGCAACCGCAGCGCAACCCCCGTTATGGAAGTGTGATCTGAGCCACGAGCGTTTCTCGCCGCAGCCGAAGGAAGGGACGTCCACGCAGGTCAGGCGGCCCGAGGCAGCTGCCGCAGGGTGCGCAGCGCGTAGTGCACCCTGGTCTTGACGGTGCCGACCGGGACACCGAATTCGGCCGCGACCTCCTGATAGGCCCGATCACGCAAGATCACTTCGACCACCGCGGCCCGCTGCGAATCGGTCAACCGGGCCAGCAGATCGTCGACCAGCAAACCGTCGACCAGACCGTCGGCGAAGTCAGGGTGCGAATAGCGGACGTCGCTGAGCTCGGAGACCTCTTCCCAGCCGGTGTCACCGGGCCTGCTCGCGCGCGCCCGCGCCAGATCGATCAGCACATTGCGCTCGATGGCCAACAGCCAGGTCCGCAGGCTGCCCTTGCGTTCGTCGAATCGGGCACACGAGCGCCAGGCCCGCAGCAGGGTCTCCTGGACGGCCTGCTCGGCCAACCCTTGATCGCCGAGCGCGTGCATGGCGCGCCAATGCAGTAGCGCGCGGTCCTCGGCCAGCACCGACGCCAGGCCGTCTTCGGTGCACAATCGAGCGCACCCTGTCCCACACGCGGATCCGGAAACCATTCGAGCCGAGCGACGAGCTGTCATGTAAGAGATATCGCGCATCGACGCGCCGGTGACATCACTCACACCGATGAAATTGTGCGAATCGACGAAATTCCCCGAATCGCCCAATGGGGATGCACCCTTCTGGTAGATCTGCCGGGGAGATTCGGGGATCTCAGACCGGCCGCTTTTCGGCGGCGACTTCGCGGGATTCGAGGAGACATCGTCATGCGTGCAGGCACGCTGGTCATCGCCGGAGCCATCGCTTCGGTCACCACATTGCTCGGCGGTGGGACCGCTGCCGCCGCACCGGCCACCGAGATGCCGCACGACGGCGTCTATATCGTCGGCGTCGATATCGGCCCCGGACTGTGGGAAGCTCCCGGGACCCCCGATCCGGCCAAGTCCTGCGATTGGCGGCGGCTATGGAAGGTAGCGGGCGACAACACCGATATGCGGTATGTCCGGGCCAACAATTACACCCGCGAACGTCCGGTCCGGGTATTGATCGAAGCGCACGATGTGGCCTTCCGTACGGTGAATTGCGGTCCCTGGCGGCAACTGCCCACGCCGCCGAACAGCGGGTCCGCCGGCGCCCTCCCGACCCGAGGCTGATCGAATTCCACCGGCCCCGCACTCACTATCGAGCACCGTTCAACAACGCTAGGGTCGGACCATGACGAGGACCAGAATTCTGATCACCGGCGCGAGCGCGGGGCTCGGCGCGGGCATGGCACGGCAATTCGCCGCCAAGGGCCGCGATCTCGCGCTGTGCGCCCGCCGGCTGGACGCGCTCGAGGCCCTGCGCGACGAACTGACCGCCGCGCACCCGGATATCACCGTCGCGGTGCGTGCGCTAGATGTGGACGAGCACGCCGCGATCCCGGGCGTCTTCGGCGAACTACGCGACGAACTCGGTGGGCTCGATCGCGTGATCGTGAACGCGGGAATCGGCAAGGGCGCCAAGATCGGCACCGGCCGCGCCGATGCCAACCTCGCCACCGCCACCACCGATTTCGTCAGCGCGCTGGCCCAGGCCGAGGCAGCGCTGGAGATCTTCCGCGAACAGAACTCCGGTCACCTGGTGCTGGTCTCGTCGATGAGCGCCGTCCGCGGATTCCCCGGTAAGCGCGCCGCGTACGCGGCGAGCAAGGCAGGCCTGGCGGCACTCGGCGACGGGCTTGCCACCGAGCTGCGGACCTCACCGATCGCGGTGACCACGCTGCTCCCCGGCTTCATCGCCACCGAGATGGTCTCCCAGGCCGGCGACACCCGGATGATCGCGCCGCTGGACAAGGGCGTCGCCGCGATGGTCGCGGCGATCGAGGCCGAGCGGGTACGCGCGTGTGTCCCCGGGTGGCCGTGGCGGTTGTTCGATCTCGTACTCCCCCGGCTGCCTCGTGCGGTGATCGCCAAGATCGGCTGACCGGATTCCGGCACACTCGTGATCATGATCGATTCCGAAGGCACCACGCTGTTCCACCAGACCATGCCGTTCACCGAACGGCTCGACGTCGAAGTGCTCGAGCACGGTCCCGCCCTGGTCCGCAGCAGGCTCGCTTGGGACGAGTCACTGTGCACACTCGGCGGGGCGATGCACGGCGGCGTGCTCATGTCGCTGGCGGATGCGACCGCGGCCGTCTGCGCGTTCCTGAACCTCCCCGAGGGCGCGAGCGGCACCACCACCGTCGAGTCCAAGACGAACTTCGTGCGCGCGATCCGATCGGGGCACGCGGTCGCGTCGAGTACCGTGCTACATCCCGGCCGGAAGTTCATCGTCGTGGAAACCGAGATCCGCGACGACGCCGACAAACTCGTCGCGAAGGTGACCCAGACCCAAGCCGTGCTCTGATCGCGCCGGTCCCCCGTTAAGCCGGCCTTAAGCCCGTCTCGAGAGTCGGGCGGCATCGTCACCGGTGCCGGCCGGACCTGTTCCGAGAGGGGGGAGCAGGTCCGGGCGGTGCGCAAAACCGCACGGCGGCAACCTTTCCGCGAACTCCGCGTGCTGACGCTCCGCCATCCCGACGGGTTGCGGGCGCATCGCCCGGCATCCTACGATCCCGCTCGGCCCACCGAACACCAGCAGAGACGGGATTGTCTTGCCGAACGCGCATCCGGGACACCACAGTCCGCGCCGTCGCTTCACCGGCCGCCGCCTCCTCGGCGCACCCGCTGCCGCATTGCTCGCGGTCGCTGCCGGTTTCCTGGCACCGGCTCCCGCCCTCGCCGACCCCGCCTCCTGCCCGCCCGCCGCGGTGTCCACGGCGACGGCGGCGCGGATCCCGCTGCTCGATTGGTCGGAGAACGTCGGCTTCGATGCCAAGGGAAACCTCTGGGTTTCGCGTATCTTCCGCAATGTGGTCGAGCGCTACGACCGGGCCGGCAACCTCACCGCCACCGTGCCGGTCACCTTCCCCGGCGCCGTGCGGCCGGGCCCGGACGGGCTGATGTATGTCAACTTCGGCAACATCACCACCAGCACGATCATGAAGACCGGCGGAGTGGTGCGGTTCGATCCCGCCGCGGCGAACCCGGTGCCCGAGGTCTTCGTCGACAACATCGGCATGGCCAACGGCGCCGCCTTCGACGACGACGGCTACCTCTACATCACCGACACCGGCGGTGGCATCATCCGGGTACGCCGCGACGGCAGCATCGACCGTGCGTGGACCGCCGCCGCACCACAGGATTTCGGGCTCAACGGTCTGGTGGCGCACGGCGACGCGCTGTATGTGACGCTGCTGTCGAGCCCGACCGCGCGCGTGCTGCGTGTCCCGATCGCCGATCCGGCGCATCCGACCGTGGTGGCCGATCTGTCGCCGCAGTCGAATCCGCCCGCGCTGCCCGATGATCTGACCATCGCCCCCGACGGCATGCTCTACGTGAGCACCGCGACCGGCAGGCTGGCCCGGGTGAACGCCGCCACCGGCGCCACCTGCACCGTGGCCACCACCCAGCCGATCACCGCGCTCGCGGTGTCGCCAGGACCGGACGCCACCGTATACGCCGGCACCGAAGGCGGCGACGTGCTGCGCATCCGGTTGAACCAGGGGAACTGACGACGACGGCGGGTAGCGCGCCGGCTCGACGCGCTACCCGCCGCTCATCTCGGCGCGCTATTTGCCGTGCGCGCGAAGCTGGTAGAGCCCTTCGGTTTCCGCGACCACCACGCCGTCGGCATCGGTGACCACCGCTTTCAGGGTGAAATCGGACTTGCCCGCCGCGGTGGCCTCCGCCACGATCCGGTCGATCTCCGCCTCCGGCAGCGTCGCCTCGGCCCGCACATCGGTCTTTGCCGGTTTGCGGAAGAAGATGTGCAGGTCCTTGACCAGCGGATAGAACTCCGAGTTGTCGAAGGTGGCGACGGCGATCGCACCGCCGAGGATCTCGGCGACGGTGAACAGCACGCCCGCGTACATCACCCCGAAGTGGTTGCCGTTGCCCGCGACGGGCACCGTGGTTGCCGCGTACCCGCGACGCACCTCGACCGCCTGCACGCCCATGGTGTGCGCGATCGGGATGGTGTGCTCCATCGCCGCGTTCACGATCTCGGCGAAGGGAGGGGTGGCGTCGTCGCTCATGCGCAACAGTCCTTTCGACAGACTCGAACGTCCGGACATCGCGCCCGGACCGGGTAGGTGCCCTCGGATCCCGATATTGGCACTGCGCCAATACTGGCACGGCGGAGCCACCTGCGGAAGATGGCTATCATGAGAATCGAGGCCGCAATGTCCCGCGGCCGACCGGACGATCGAGACCGTACCCGGGCAGCGACAAGACGGTATTCCCGAAAGGAACACCGGCATGGCATGGGCAGTACTGATCGTTTCCGGCGTCCTGGAAGCCGTCTGGGCTACCGCGCTCGGCAAATCCGAAGGCTTCACCCGGCTCGCACCCTCGGCGATCTTCGCCGTCGCGCTCATCCTGTCGATGGCCGGGCTCGCCTACGCGATGCGCACCCTGCCGGTGGGCACCTCGTACGCGATCTGGGTGGGCATCGGCGCCGCCCTCACCGTCGTGTACGCGATGGCCACCGGCGACGAAAGCATCTCCGTGCTGAAGATCGGATTGCTGGTGCTGATCGTCGGCGGTGTGGTGGGCCTGAAGCTGGCCCACTGACGCCGCGCTGCGACCGCTAAGCGGCCGCGGCCTTCACCGTCACCGGGATCTCGTCGGTGCTGGCGTCGGGCACCTCGGTACCGCGGATCGAGGTGCCCGCCGTCTCCCGCAGGAACGCCCAGGCCACCAGGCCGATCAAGGTGGCGCCGATCATGTAGAAGGCAGGGAACAGCGACCAGCCGGTCGATTCGATGACGGCCTCGTTCACCAGCGGTGCGGTACCGCCGAACACCGCCGTCGACACGTTGTAGCCGAGTGCGAAGCCCGCGTAGCGCACGTGGGTCGGGAAGATCGCCGGGAAGGTCGCGCTGATGGTGGCCAGCTGCGGGATGTAGAACAGGCCGAGCACCACGAAGCCGAGCACGGCCCAGCCGGTGCCCACTCCCATCAGCCAGTACATCGGCACGGCGAGCACGGCCAGCCCGACCAGCGAGACCAGCCACAGCGGGCGGCGCCCCACCCGGTCGGACAGACCGCCGAAGAACGGGATGCACACCATCATCACCAGCTGGCCGATCAGCATCATCGTGGTGGTGGTCGACTCGTCGAGGCCGATCGTCTTCTGCAGGTAGGTCGGCTGGTAGGTGAGCAGGGTGTAATTGACCACGTTCAGCGCGACGACCAGCCCGGCGAGGGTGAACAGCTCACGCGGGTAGTTGCCGATCAGCTCGCGCAACCCGGTCGGCGGGTGCGGGTTCTCGGCGACCTCGGTGAAGACCGGGGATTCATCGAGCTTGGCGCGCAGGTACCAGCCGATCAGGCCGAGCGGAATGGCCAGCAGGAACGGGATGCGCCAGCCCCAGTCGTGCATGGCCTCCGAGCCGACGGCGAGCTGGCAGGCCAGCACCACGGCCGAGCCGCCGACGAATCCGCCGAGGGTGCCGAATTCCAGAAAGCTGCCCAAGAACCCGCGCTTGCGGTCGGTGGCGCATTCGGCCAGGTAGGTCGCGGCGCCGCCGTATTCACCGCCGGTGGAGAAGCCCTGGATCACGCGCAGCAGGATCAGCAGGATCGGGGCGATCACACCCACCTGGCCGTGCGTGGGCAGCACGCCGATCAGGCCGGTGGCGGCGGCCATCAGCAGGATGGTGGTGGCGAGGACGGCCTTGCGGCCGATGCGGTCGCCGAGCGGTCCCCAGACCATGCCGCCCAATGGGCGCAGCACGAAGGAGATGGCGAAGCCGAGCATCGTCCCCAGCGTGCCCAGCTCGCCGGGGAAGAACGCGTCGGTGAGATAAGTGGCCGTCGCGGCGTAGACGCCGTAGTCGAACCACTCGGTGGCATTGCCCATCGCCGACGCGGCGACCGATCTCTTGATACGCCCGGCTTCCGGTGTTCGGTCCGTCACGAGCACGTCCTCTCTCCGGCCGCCGAACCACCCCTACTGGCTCGCCCGGCACTGATCCGATCAGCCCTTCGGCGGCAGTGGTGGCCGAGGGCGCGATACGAAGAACTTCGTTACCCGCTTACCGTCGGCAGTAAACACCCCGCTATCCGCGGTCGGTGCGAGAACCGCCGTGCCGACCTGCGAGTCTGCGACTAAATGTGATCCCCATCACAGTTGCTTGAAATGGGGCGCGTCACAGTGCTTCCCCTGTCCTGGGACGGCGCGGATCACCACGATATGACACATCGGCGAGCGGCCGACGGGCCGGCTTCGGAAGGACGCGCATGGGCTCAACTGTTTTCGCGGTCGCGCTGCCGATCGCCCTCGGCATCGTCATGTTCGGCCTCGGGTTGACGCTGACCGTCGCCGATTTCGCCCGGGTGGTGAAGTATCCGAAGGCGGCGGTCATCGCGTTGACCTGCCAGCTGGTGGTGATGCCGGTCATCTGTTTCGGCCTGGTGCGCGCCTTCGGGCTGGACGGTGCCCTCGCCGTCGGCATGATGCTGCTCGCCGCCTCACCCGGCGGTTCGTCGGCCAATCTGTTCAGCCATCTCGCGGGCGGGAATGTGGCGTTGAATGTGACGCTCACCGCGATCAATTCGGTGCTCGCGGTGTTCACGCTGCCGATCGTGGTCGGCCTGTCGTATTCGGTCTTCCTCGACGACGGCGCCGGCCTCGGGCTGCAACCGGCCAAGTTCCTCCAGGTCTTCGCCATCGTGCTGGTGCCGGTCGCGCTCGGGATGTGGGTGCGTCACCGATGGACCGCATGGGCGCTGCGCAGGCAGCGCACGGTCAAGATCGGTTCCGGCGTGGTACTGGTGCTCGTGGTCTGTGCCGCACTGTTCGCCGAATTCGACGCCTTCACCGATCATGTCGGCGAACTCGGCGCGATCGCGCTGCTGCTGTGCACCATCGGGCTCGGCATCGGGTACGGCGTGCCGCGACTGTTCGGTGTGCGCCACGAGGATGCGATCGCCTCGAGCATGGAAATCGGTGTGCACAATGCGGCCCTTGCCATCGCGGTCGCGGCGACGGTGCTGAACAACGACACGATGGCCGTGCCGGCCGCGGTCTACGGATTCCTGATGAACATCCCCGCGGGTATCGCGACCGTGGCGTTCGCGCGCTCACGCGGGCAGCAGGCCACCGGCGAACCCGGCGCCGAATCACTGGCGGCCGATCGGACCGCCTGAGCGCCGGATACCCGGCCGGCAAACCCGCTGCACCGCGCGGCCGGCTACCGCACGGCTCGCTCGGCGTCCTGCGGCTCCGGCAGCACTCCGTCGGCGCGGAAGGCGGCCAGGTAGCGGTCGATGACCTCGGCGGTGATCGGCGGGCAGCTGATCCCGGCCGGTTCCAGGGCACCGCGAGCCCGGCTGTCGTCGAGGATGACATCGGCGACCCCCGAATCGCCGAGATCTGCGTAGTTGCCGATCAGCAGGGTCGCGCGCATGAGGTCGTCGTGGTCGACGGCCTGCTCGGCCAGCCGCTTTTTCGCCTCGTCCAGATCGACGGTCTCGATCCGGTAGCCCATCCGCACCAGCCCGTCGAGGATGTCGGCCACCCGGGTCGGGGTGGTATTGACCAGGTGATAGCGACCCGAGTCCGGCAGGCCGGCATTGGCGATGGCGACCAGCGCGCGGGCCACGTAATCGACCGGGGCGAGCGAGACGGCGGTATCGCCGAGGTCGGGTGTGACGCCGAGCAGGGCGGCCGCGCGCACCATTGTCCACATCGAATCGTCGGCGCTCATCACGCCGGTCTCGACCGAGCCGCAGATGAGTCCCGGCCGGTAGACCGCGACCGGTACGCCACGTTCACCGGCCGCCAGCACCAGCTGCTCGGCAACCCATTTGGCGGCGACATAGCCGTGCCTGGTGACCTCGGCGGCGGGGATAACGCTGTCTTCCAGCACTACTCCGCTGGTTTCGGTGCCGAGTACGGCGTTGAGGGTGGAGACGAAATGCACCGGTTTGATCCGGACGGTCGTTGCCAGCCGCAACACCTCGGTGGTGCCACCGACATTGGCCGCGCGCAGATCCGCGTAGGACTCCAGATGATTGACCCGCGCACCGTTGTGGTGGATAACGCTGATCCGGGCGGCCAGATCGGCGAAATCGGCTTCGCTCAGACCCAGACGCGGCTGCTCCAAGTCGCCGGGCACGGCTACCACCCGCTCGGCCAGGTCGTGGTTGGGCAGCTGGTAACGGGCCAGCGCGGCGCTGATCCGGCGTAGTCCGTCGGCCTGGTCGCGGCCGCGCACCAGGCACCAGATGCGGGAATCGGTGCGGTCGAGCAGTTCCCGCAGCAGGTGCACGCCGAGGAAGCCGGTAGCTCCGGTGAGCAGGACGTCGCCGGTGTCCACCGGCGGCACCAGGCCGGCGATGTCGATCGCGGGGTCGAGGCGGCTGTCGGCGGTCAGCTGGGCGACCCAGCGGTCGTCGCGTTCGGTGGCCGGTTCGAGGGCGGCCAGCGCCCGCACCGTCGGCTGCTCGAACACCGTGCGCGGGTCGACCTCGAGCCCCAGCCGTTCGGCCAGCCGCGTGCGCAGGGTGAACACGAGCAGCGAGGTGCCACCGAGGTCGAAGAAGGTGTCGTCGAGGGTGATCGCGTCGGTGCCGAGGACCTCGGCGAACACCGCGGCCACGGCGATTTCGCGGTCGGTGGTCGGCAGGTCACCTGCGTCGGCGGAGGTCTGCCCGGTACCGGCCGTGTGGGTCGGCGGCTGGTACGCCGAGCCTGCGTGCCCGCTCTGTGACCCCGGCGCACCGATGGCGCACGCAGGATCACCGACGATCCGAGCCACCATGTCTTGGAACCGGCGCGCGATATCGGCGACCGTCGAGCGATCGTATCGTTCGGTGGCATAACGGAATTCGGCGGCGAGACCGGCACTACCCGGAACCTGGCGAACCGTGAGGGCGAGTTCGAAATGGGTGCTCGCACGCGGGAGCTCGAGTACGTCGACGCGCAGCCCGGCCAGTTCCAGAGTCGGCAGCGCCGGCAGGTTCTCGAAGGAGAACACCGTCTGGACCAACGGCGAGCGGCCCTCTACGCGCGGCGGATTCACCGCGTCGACGATGTGGTGGAACGGGACGTCGGCATTGTCGAACGCGGCGAGCGCGGCCTCGCGGACCCGGGCCAGCAGCGCGGTGAACGGCTCCCCCGGCTCGACCGCGACCCGCACCGGCAGGGTGTTGACGAACATGCCGACCAGATGGTCCACCGCGGGATGCCCGCGGCCCGCGACCGGGGTACCGACCGTGATATCGGTGCTGCCGCACAGTTCGTGCAGCAGTGCGATGTAGGCGGCGTAGGTGACCATGAAAACGGTCGCGTCATGCCGCCGCGCCAGCGCGGCCAGGGCGGAGTCCGTCGCCGCCGGGAGCTGGATATCGACAGTGGCGCCGTGGCCTTCGCTCGCACCGGCACGGTCCGCGGGAAGCGGCAGATAAGCGGGTGCACCGGCCAGCGTGCGGGTCCAGTGTGCGAGCTGACGGGCCGCAGTCGAGTCGGCGTCGGTGCGCTCGCCGAGCCGATCCTGCTGCCAGAGGGCGTAATCGGCGTACTGCATCGGCAGCGGCGCCCAGGCAGGCTTGTCACCGGCCGCGTGCGCGGCGTAGGCGGTGGTCAGGTCGGCGATCAAGGGGCCGAACGACCAGCCGTCGGCGGCGATGTGGTGGGCGACGAGCGCGAGCACATGCTCCCCGGCACCCAGTCGCAGCAATCGCACCCGTACCGGGAGATCCCGGGCCAGGTCGAACGGTGCGGCGGCCAGATCGGACAACCGCTGGTCCAGATCGGGACGTTCGAGGTCGATCGGCGCGAGGTCGATCAGCTCGGCCGCGCGCGCGGTGGCCAGGATTCGCTGGTAGGGGCCCGTCGACGTCTCCGGGTAGACCGTGCGCAACACCTCGTGCCGGTCCAGCACGGCGGTGACGGCGGCCTCGAGCACCAGCGGATCCAGCGGCCCGCGCAGTCCGAGCGCGACCGGCAGGTGATAGGCCGCCGATTCCGGCATCAGTTGGTTCAGCAGCCACAGCCGCAGTTGGGCCGGTGCGGGCGGAATGCGTTCCGGGCGCGGGCGTATCGCCGGCACCGGTGCGTCATCGGCGCGGGTGTCCAGGCGTGCGGCCAGGCTCGCCACGGTGGGGGTGTCGAAGATCGTGCGCACACCGGTGCCGAGCCGTGCGGCGACCTGCGTCGCGGTCAGCGAGGTGCCGCCGAGGGCGAAGAAGTCCGCGGTGGCACCGACGGATTCGAGGCCGAGCACGTCGGCGAACACCGCCGCCACCCGGCGTTCGGCCGGCGTGGCCGGTGCGCGGAACCCGGTGCGGCCGAAGACCGGTGCGGGCAGCCTGCGGGTGTCGAGTTTGCCGTTGGCGGTCAACGGCAACGCGTCGAGCACCGTGTAGGCGGCCGGGCGTAGATAGGCGGGCAGCGCGTCGGCGAGTTCCGCCCGCAGGGCGTCGAGGTCGATGCTCGTGCCGGGCGCGGGGGACCAGGTAGGCCACCAGATGCGCTCCCGTGCGCTCATCGGTGTGCACCGTGACGGCGGCCCCGGCGATCTCCTCGCGCGCGGTCAGGACGGTCTCGATCTCGCCCGGTTCGATCCGGTGCCCACGCACCTTGATCTGAAAGTCGGTGCGGCCGTGGTAGATCAGCGCAGGATCCGGGCCGTCGGTGATCGTCACCAGATCGCCGGTGCGGTACAGCCGATCACCCGGCCCATACGGGTCGGCGACGAAACGGGTCGCCGTCAGGCCCGGCTTGCCGTGATAACCGCGCGCCAGCGCGGGACCACCGATATACAGCTCGCCGGGAGTGCCCGGCGGCACCGGACGCAGCAACGCGTCGAGCACCACCGCGCGGAACCCGCGCAATGGCGCGCCGATGGTGACCGGACGGCCGGCCACCAGCTCACCGATGGTGGCGATATCGGTGGCCTCGGTGGGGCCGTAGCCGTTGCGCATCAGCCGTCCCGGAGCCCAGGCCTCGACCAGATCGGCGCGGATGGCCTCGCCGCCGACCCCGAGCACCCGCAGCGACGGCAGCGCTGCCGGGTCCAGGGTCGCCAGCACGGCGGGCGTGATGATCGCGTTGGTCACCGCCTCGCGGCGCATGAGCTCGGACAGATCCTCGCCTGCCACCACGTAGCGTGGCGCGACGACGAGGGTGGCGGCACCGGCGAGCGCGCACAACTGCTCCCCGACGGCCATGTCGAACCCGGGCGAGGCGTGATGCAGCGTGCGCGCACCCGGATGCAGGTCGTAGCGGTCCCGGCGTTCGGCGGCCAGATTGGCCAGCCCGCCGTGGGTGACCAGGACGCCCTTGGGTGTGCCGGTCGAGCCGGAGGTGTAGATGAGGTAGGCCGGATGGGCCGGGTCCAGCCGGGCGCGGCGTTCGGCATCGGTGACCGGTCCCGCCTCGGTGCCGGCGGTCGTCGCCGGATCGTCCAGTAGCAGCCAGGCGGTGGCGTCGGGCAGGCCCTCGCGCAAGGCCGCGGTGCTCACGCCGAGGCGAGCGCCGCTGTCGCCGAGGATATGCGCGATGCGCTCGGCGGGATAACCGGGATCGATCGGCACGAACGCGGCTCCGGCCTTGGTGATCGCCCACACCGCCGCCACCGATTCCGCCGAACGTTCCAGCACCATCGCGACCAGGGTTTCCGGTCCGGCGCCGGCGGCGATCAGGGCGCGCGCGAGCCGGTCGGTCCAGGCGTCGAATTCCGCGTAGGTCCAGCGCCGATCGCCGTGCACCACGGCCGTGCCCTGCGGGTTACGCGCGACCGCCGCCGCGATCAACTCCGCCAGCGGCACCGTCGGCACCGCCTCGGGTCCCCGCCAAGGCACCAACAGCTCGCGTTCCTGCGGCCGCAGCACCTCGAGGCCATGCACCGCGGTGTCGGCGGGCGCGGTGACGAACTCGCTCAGGAAATCCAGGAAGCGCCCGTGCTCGGCGATCAACTCCGCGCGGGTGTACCGATTCGGGTTGCCCTCCCATTCCACCCGCAGACCGGTGTCGGCGGCCGGGCAGATGTTGAGCGCGAGGTCGGCCACCGGACCGGTGGACAGCAGGTGCAGGGTGCCGGTCGCATCGCCCAGATCGACGCCGGCCCGGAAGTTCATGATGTTGACGGCCGGGCCGAATCCGCCCGCGTCCGGGCCTCGGCGCGCGATCCGCGCCACTTCTTCGCCGCGGAAACGCTGATGGCGCAGCGCCCCGCTCAACTCGCGGCGCGCGGCGGCGAGCAGCTCGGCGATGGACACCGCGGTCCCGGTGCCCACCCGCAGCGGAACGACGTTGTTCACCATGCCACCGGCGCGGCGCAGTACCGCGGTGGTGCGTGCGGTCACCGGCAAGCTGAGCGTCACCTCGGGCGCGGCCGTCATCCGGGCGAGGTAACCGGCCAGCGCGGCCACCAGCACAGCGGCGGTACCGGTTGCGCCCGCGGCCTGCTCCAGCGCCGCGTGCAGTTGCGGCTCGAGCGGGCCACCCACCACGATGGCCTGAGCTGCGGGAGGCCCTGGCCGCGTCGCGAGCGTCACCGGTTCGGGCAGACCGTCCACCTTTTCGGTCCAGTAGCGGCGATCGGTGTCGTGCCGGGTCGACCGCAGGTAGGCGAGATCGGCGTCGACCAGCTCGGCGGGCGAGTGCTCGGCCCCGGCGGGCGGCTGCTCACCGCGCACCATCGCCGCGTACAACTCGGCGTGGCGCTGCTGCAACCGCATGGCGCCGTAGCCGTCGAGGGCGATGTGATGGGCGCGGCCGTAGATGAAGTGGCGGTCGGGGCCGATGTGCAGGATCGTCGTCTGCACGGGCGGATCGTCGCGGAGGTCGAACGGGGTGCTCTGATCCGCGCGCATCCAGGCGTGCGCGGCGGATTCCGGGTCGGGTTCGCCGCGTAGATCGAGGTAGCCGATCTCGTCGTCCTGGTCGTAGTCGATCCACTGCCGCACCTGGCCGTCGTAGTCGACGTCGAATCGCAGGTAGGCGCCCAGCTCGCGGGCGGCCCGGCGCGCGGCCTCCTGATAGACGTCGCGGTCGAGGGGGCCGACCACGTCGATGTACTGGGTCGTGGTCAGCGGAACCTCACCCAGCAGCTGCTGGGCAAACCACACTTCCCGCTGCGCCGACGTCAACGGCAGGGACTCACCGACTTCGCCGGACGATCTCATCGCGCTCTACCTTGCAACTAGCGGACCAAAGCCAAAAGGTTAGCCTAGCCTTTGCCCATAATCCACCTGAGCGTTACGAACAGATAGGTTTGCCACATATTCGCTGAACGTGCCGTTCGTCTGATGTCAGCGGCCGGTCCCGCACGAGAGTACTGTCCGAAGCACCGGATCCATCGCCCGTTCCGCAGTATTCCCAGGGCGCCATGCACAACCGAATCCATTCGGCCGCACCCGAACCCGCGCAGCGGGCGCCGGCACCCCACCCACCCCGCTCACGGCAGCGGTGGCGGGCATCCGGGCGGGCGCGACGGTTCTCTGGGTCGCGCATCTGGTTGCCGCACTCCTCGCTCGGGATGCCGCACCGGTCCGGTCATCGGCGCGACCGTCGCCGACACCACACCGCGGCCACTGAAGGAATGAGCGATCCGCACAACCATCGTCCGCTGAGCCGGCTCAGACCCGCCGCATCACCGACACGACCTTGCCGAGCACCACCGCGCGGTCCCCGTCGATGACGTCGTAGGCGGGATTGCGCGGTTCCAGATACACGTGCCCGTTGCGGCGGCGGTACACCTTCACCGTGGCTTCCTCGTCGATCATGGCGGCGACGATATCGCCGGAATGCGCCTCCTGCTGCTGGCGCACCACCACGATGTCGCCGTCACAGATGGCCGCATCGATCATCGAATCGCCGCGCACCCGCAGCCCGAATACCGTGCCGCGACCGACCAATTCACGCGAGACGGTCAGCATGTCGTCGGTGTGCTCCTCGGCCAGGATCGGCGTGCCCGCCGCGATATCGCCGACGACCGGCACCGCGACGGTGCCCTCGGCCGCGACCCGCTGTTCGGTCTCGCGCAGGAACAGCCGCACATCGATGGGCCGCGCCATCGACTCGCCGCGGCGCAGAAAACCCTTCTCCTCCAAGGCCTTCAGGTGCCGCGACACCGACGACGCCGACCGCAGCCCCACCGCGTCGCCGAGCTGGCGGGTGCTGGGCGGATAGCCGCGCTCGAGCACCCAGCGCTGGATGGTGGCCAGGATGTCCCGCTGCCGCGGCGGCAGCGTCGAAGTGTCGAGGTGCTCGTATCCGGTCACCCGGGAATGGTAAACGGGCGCCGTTTGGGCACATGCACAAGCTGCCCGGGCGAAGACTTGGACTTTGCGAATAGCGGGCGGATACCCCCGCGCGATGTGCTGAGGGCCGACGACGAATGGAGTTCACCATGCTGCACCCCTCTCGCGGCCGTCGCATCGCCCGATGCCTCGCGCTGGCCGCGCTGGCGGCGACCTGCACCGTCGCGGCCCCGGCGACGGCCGATATCCCGCTGCCGCCGTTGCCGAATGAAGCCGAGGTGTATCCGGCGATTCCGGTGCCGACACCGCACCACGACCCCTGGTACGCCGACCCGGCCGATCTGGCCGGTTACCGCAACGGTGACGTCATCCGGTCGCGGGTCGTGCAAACCTATCTGCTCGGCGTGCCCATTCCGGTGCACGCGACCCAGCTGCTGGTCCGTTCGAGCGACACGCACGGCGATCCGCTGGCGACGGCGTCGACGGTGCTGATGCCGGGCATTCCGTGGCTCGGCCCCGGCCCGCGGCCGCTGATCTCGTATCAGGAGGCGATCGACAGCCTCGGCCAGCAGTGCAATCCCTCCTACACGCTGCGGGCCGGACTGATGAAGGAGACGACCCTGCTCGGGCAGTTCCTCGCGGCGGGCACGGCGGTGGTGATCACCGACTTCGACGGCAAGAACAACACCATCATGTCGCCGGCGGAGGGCCTGATGGTGCTCGACGGCATCCGCGCCGCCCAGCGGGCCGGGCTCGGTCTGGAGGCGGCGCCGGTCGGGTTGTGGGGGTATTCCGGAGGCGGCAACGCCTCGGCGTCGGCGGCCGAGCAGCACCGCGGCTACGCACCCGAGCTGAACGTTCGCGCGAGCGCTCAGGGCGGTATCCCGGGCGACAAGGTCGCGATTGCGCCGTTCGCGATCTCCGGCACGCAGCCGCAGGCGAACTTCACCGGCTGGCTCGCGGTGCTCGGCCTGGCCCGCGAATACCCGGAAATGGACGCCCTACTGGACCGATACCTCACCCCCGACGGCAAAAAGGTCGCCGAGGATCTGTCCGACCGCTGCCTCTACACCACCTTCGCCACCACCCTGCTGCGGCCGATGCGCGAGTACCTGACCACGCCGGATGCCTTGTCCGATCCCGTGGTTCGCAGGGTGCTGAGCGAAGCGAGCTTCGGCCATCCCGAGAACACCCCGGATATGCCGCTGCTGATGTGGCATTCGTGGACCGACCAGCTGTTGCCCGCCGAACTGGCCATCGACGACGTGGTGCGCCGCTACTGCGAACGCGGGGTGAACCTGCGCTACCACAAGGTTCCGGCCTCCGAGCACATCAGCGCGGAGCTGGTACCGGAGCTGGCCACGGTCGCCTGGCTGGTCGCGGTTACCGCGGGCGCCGATCCTGGGCCGACCACCTGCTGAGCCGAGCGGCTCCCGTCCTCATCGGGCCCGCGTTCAGACGCCTATCCGGTCCAGCAGTGCGGTTTTCGCGGTGGCCCAGGCCGCGGAACGCACGTCGCCGAAATCGGCGTGGCCGGCGCCCGGCACCAGATGCAGGGTGACCGGATCGCCTGCCGCGCGGGCGGCCGCGGCGTAGTTGCGGCTCTGCTCGGGCGAGACGGTGCCGTCGTTGTCGCCGTGGACGACGGTCACGGGCAGCCCGACCGGCAGATGCTCGATGGGCGAGGCGATCCGGTAGCGGTCGGGCTGCTGGTCGGGCAGCCCGCCGAGCAGATCGCGCACGAACCGGTCGTGGCCGTTGATGGCGGCCAGGCGCAGATCCAGCACTCCGGCCATGATGGTCGCGCCGGTCAGGCGCACCTTCGGATCGGCGCCGGGGGCGTCGGTACCGTCGATGGTGTGCCGTCCGGCCAGCCAGGCCGCCAGATGCCCGCCCGCCGAATGCCCGGCCACCTGCACCCGGTGCAGGTCCAGCCGCCCACCGGCCCGTTCCTGCACCACCGTCGCCAGTGATTCGGTCGCGTCGTCGACGTCGGCGAGAGTCGTCGGCCAGCCGCCCGCCCCGCCGACCCTGCGGTACTCCACATTCCACACCGCCACGCCATGGGCGACCAGGTCCTCGGCCAGGACCGCCATATAACTCAGATCGTGCACCTGCTCCCAGCCGCCACCGTGCACGAGCACGACCACCGGAAGCTCGCCGGCGGTGCCGGCGGGGAGATAGAGCTCGCCGAAGTTGTCGTCGGTCTCCCCGTAGCTGATCCGCATGGGGTCGGTGGGCACAGGTGCGGTGCTCGGCGCCGTCGTCGCGGCATCACCGCATCCGCATATCGCCGCGACCAGTACCGCGAGCAACAGCGGCGAAACCTTCCGCACCACGACCTCCCACCTTGCGCCCGAACACGATCCGTCTCCTCGCATTCAAACAGGAGTCGGGTCCGTCGCGGGCGCAGCGGCGCGCGGCTCGGCCGGATCCATCCCGCCGGCTTCCGGCAGTACGCCGACGGGATGGATGCCGTGATCTGCTTGCCCGTTGGGCTCCGGAGACGCTCGGCGCGCGTCGACCGGTGACGCGCCGGTCCCCTCACCAACCGGCACGCGATACGGGCGCGCGGCAGCGGATTCGAGTGGGACGCACCGAATCCCCGCACGCGACCTATCGGGCCGCGTCGAATCCGGTGCGCAGGTCGGTGAGGATGTCGTTGATGCCTTCGATGCCGACGGCGAGGCGGATCAGGCCGGGGGTGACGCCTGCGGCGAGTTGTTGGTCGGGGGTGAGTTGGGAGTGGGTGGTGGAGGCGGGGTGGATGACCAGGGAGCGGACGTCGCCGATGTTGGCGACGTGGGAGTGCAGGGTGAGCGCGTCGACGAATTTCTTGCCGGCGTCGACCCCGCCGGCCAACTCGAACGACACGATCGCCCCGACCCCCTTGGGTGCGAGTCGCTGCCCGCGTTCGTACCAGGGTGAGGACGCCAGCCCGGCGTAGGCCACCGATTCCACCTCGGGTTGTTCGGTGAGGAATTGGGCGACCGCGACCGCGTTGGCGACGTGGCGTTCGATGCGCAGGCTCAGGGTTTCGATGCCCTGGGCGATGAGGAAGGCGTTGAACGGCGAGACCGCCGACCCCAGATCCCGCAACAGCTGCACCCGCGCCTTCAACGCATACGCCGGCGCGCCGAGGTCGGCGAACACCGCCCCGTGATAGCTGGGATCGGGGGTGGTGAACCCGGGGAACCTGGGCCGGCCCTGGTCGTCGGTGATGGTCCAGTCGAAGCTGCCGCCGTCGACGATCACCCCGGCGACGGCGGCGCCGTGGCCGCCGAGGTATTTGGTGGCCGAGTGCACCACGATGTCGGCGCCGTGGGCCAGCGGCTGGATCAGGTAGGGAGTGGCCACGGTGTTGTCCACGATCAACGGCACCCCCGCGCGGTGGGCGACCGCGGCGATACCGGGGATGTCGAAGACCACGCTGGAGGGGTTGGCGATGGTCTCACCGAAGAACGCCTTGGTGTTCGGGCGTACCGCCGCTTGCCACTGCTCGAGGTCGTCGGGGTCCTCGACGAAGGACACCTCGATCCCGAGTTTGGGCAGGCTGTAGCGGAACAGGTTGTAGGTGCCGCCATACAAGTGCGCACTCGACACGATGTGATCCCCGGCCCCCGCCACGTTCAAGATCGCATACGTTTCCGCGGCCTGACCCGAGGCCACCAGCAGTGCCGCGACCCCACCCTCGAGCGCGGCGATACGCTGCTCGACCGCGTCCTGGGTCGGGTTCATGATCCGGGTATAGATATTGCCCGGCTCCGCCAACCCGAACAACGCCGCCGCATGATCGGTATCCCGAAACGCATACGACGTCGTCTGATAAATCGGCAAGGCCCGGGCGTTGGTCGTGCTGTCCGGCGACTGCCCGACGTGGATCTGCTTGGTCTCGAAGCTCCACGCGGCGGTCGGGTCGGGTTCTGTCATCGGGGCGGTGCTCCTCGGGTCGCGGTGGCCGGTCAGGGAAAGCTGGTGATCCGGGCATCACGCTAAGAAGACCGGCCGCCGATGGCGAGGGTTGTGTTCAGCTCGAGCCCAACCGTGGTCAGGGCGCCGCAGCTGTCCCCGAGCGCGGGCAAGAGTGTTAGGGTCGCCGAGGAGTTCGGACCGGGAGGGGTTGTCATCACCGCATTCTTGATCGTCGCGCTGATCGTGGTCATCGTCCTGGCCTGCGTCTCGTTCTACATGGTGTACAAGCTCACCAAGGAAAAGCGCGCACAGGAGCAGGCCAGGCCGTCCGCACCGGTGGACCCGTTCGCCGACAAGGACGCCGATGCCCTGCGCGGCGACCCACGTGCCCTCAAAGCCGGCGATATCGTCGACATCTTCGGCCAGAGCTACACCGTGCGCGGCACCCTCCGCCTGAAAGAGGGTGGCTACCAGTGGGCCGAACATCTTCTCGACACCGGCAAGGACGTACAGCACTGGCTGTCGGTGGAGGAAGACCCCGATCTGGAACTGGTGCTGTGGACCGAAACCGCGGGCCTGCCCGCCCCGGGCGCCGCCGAACTCGAGCACGAGGGCAAGCGGTTCCGCCTGGAGGAGACCGGCACCGCGCGGTTCTCCAGTGAGGCCACCACCGGCCTGGCCCCCAGCGGCGTGCTGACCTACCACGATTACCGCGCCGACGACGGCACCCGCCTGTCGTTCGAGGAGTTCGGCGACGCGGGCCGCAAAGAGGGCACCCTCGGCCAGGTACTCAACCGCAGTGCCGTCATGATCTACCCGCAGCAGCCGTCGTGACTCGTACTGCCTGGCTGGTCACCGGAATCATCTCGGTGCTGGTGGCCATCGCGTTGGTCGTCGCCATCATCGCCCGGGTCGGCGGCAGCGACGACCCACGCGATTACATCGCCGACAATTACACCCGCGCCGCCGCACTCGACGAGCCGAACAACGGCATGGTCTACACCGCCGCCGCCGCGGCGCCGATCGTCGCGAACGAGATCGCCGGTGCGGTGCGGCCGCTGGACAAGCGAAGCACCGAGGACAAGATCTTCCTGCAGTACCGCGACGACATCGTCGCCGTCACCCCGTATCAGGGCGGAGCCAAGATCCTGGTCGACGACTACCGCACCGGCCACCGCAGGCACAGCCACTACGTCAGCACCTACGGCTGGGCCAGCAGCGGGGGCGGCGGTTCCGGTGGCGGGTTCCGCGGCGGCGGCAGCGGCGACGGCAAATAGCGGCATCCGGCACGACCAGCCCATCCGGCACGACCAGCCCATCCGGCTCAGGACAACCGACGGACAATTCCGGCTCAGGAGGACAACATGCTCGAAGATCTCCCCGCGGACGCGGGCGCGGCGCTCGCGTACTGCGGGGTCGGGATCGCGCTGATGGCGCTCGGTTTCGTCATCGTCGATATTCTCACCCCCGGCAACCTGCGCAGGCAGATCTGGATCGAACGCAACCGCAACGCGGCGCTGCTGGTGTCGGCGAATCTGCTGGGTGTCGGCATGATCGTGGCCACCGCCATCTGGACCTCGCAGGGCGCGATCGGCGCGGCCCTTGCCTCCAGCGCGGTGTACGGCGTGATCGGGCTGGCCGCGATGGCATTGGCGTTCCTGCTGCTGGACCTGGTCACCCCTGGTGAGTTCCGTGGCGTGGTGGCCGAGAAGGAGCTGCATCCCGGTGTGTGGGTCAGCGCGGCCCTGCATCTGGCCGTCGCCGGTGTGGTGGCGGCCGGCCTGACGTAGTGCCCGCCGCGGCGCAG
>NZ_BAFY01000182.1 GCF_000308555.1 Nocardia cyriacigeorgica NBRC 100375
ACATCTTCTTGCGGGACCGGATCTCGGCCACGATGGTCTGCAGCAGCGAGAGCACCTGCTCGGGTTCGTCATCACCCGCGACACCGGCGATATGCGGTAGCGCACCCATCGACCCGAGCCGGTTGCTCGACTCCAGCACGTAGATCTGCGCTTCGTCGGGGGCATGAGTGAGCGCCAGCGAGCCGGTGAGGGTACGCAGCAGGGTGCTCTTGCCTGCGCCGGCGCGCCCGACGACGAGCAGGTTGCCGTCGGGGCCGGCGAGATCCAGCCAGACGGTCTCCCCCGCGGCACCGTCGGTGCGCCGTTCCTGGCCGACCGGCACCTTCAATCGTCCGGTACCCCACCAGGCTTCGGCCCGCAGACCGAGGGTCGCGTCCTGCTCCAGCCGTCCGAGCAGGCCGCCGAGCTGCACCCGGTCGCCCACCTCGACCGCACCGGGATGCCTGCGCCGCACCTTGGCGATATACACCTCGTCCTTGAGCAGTCCGTAGTGGTTCGGCGTCTGTCTACTGGTGCGGGCACGCACTTCGGCCAAGGTGTAGGTCCACAGGTCGTGGGCGCTGATGCGGCCGCTGCCGTTGTCGGCCAGGCCGGTGCCGATCCCCTTGACCATGGCGGCGGTGAAGATCGACAACGGTGCCGACTGGTCGGCACCGTTGCGCCCGTCCTCGGCGGTTTCCACCGCACTGGTCGCGGTGAGCACGCAGATGCCCTCGCCCGCGGCGAGTTCCTGGCCGACGTCGTCGATGGTCGGGGTCGACTTCATCACGTCGGCCCCGAGAAACGCTCCGCTGTAGCAGCAGTCGAGCAGGATGACCTTGGCCGCGGCCGCCGAATCCTTGATGAGCTCCCGGATGAAGGTGGCCGAGATCCCGGTGCTCGACAGCAGCTGCGGATCGGTGTTGCTGGTGGCCAGGTACAGATTCTGCCGAGTACGCAGGCCGTGGCCGGAGAAGTAGAGCAGCACCACGTCGTCGGGGCCGGCGCCACGAAACAGCCGCTCGATACTGCGCTCGATTTCGGCCTTCGATTCGTTGATCAGCAGATCGGTGGGCCGGAAGCCGCCGATTTCCGGGTCGCGCAACAACTCTCGCAGCTGTTCGGCGTCGGAGACCGGCGCGTAGAGCCGCGACAGCCCGTCGAAATGGTAGGTGTCGTTGGCGATGAACAACGCGATGCGTTGTCCGGCCGGGCTATTCATCGGTGAGCAGATCCAGCAGCCGGTCGATCTGTTCGGCCGAGGCCGCGGTGATGGTGAGCTCGTCCTCGCCCTTCTTGATGGTGATCGAGCGCGCCCCGGCCCGGTCGATGAACTTGGCGACGATATCGCGGACCAGCAGGGCCGCCGTCGCGAGCGCCCCACCGGAGACGGCGAGCTGGCCGATCTGTTCGACGACACCGGTTTTCGCGCCGTCCGGCGCGGCGACGGCCACCGAGCGCACCCGCACCCCGCGGATCTCCTCGAGGTCGGCGCGTAGCTCGCCGGTGACCTGATCGAGCCAGTCCGACCCGCGGCGACCTCCGCCGTCGATCACGAATACGACATCACCCACGGCCGCCGCCCCTCTGGTCACACACTCCCTATGCGACCACAATAGCGCCGGGTGCCGACATAGTCGCCAAAAGAAATGGCGCGGAACGGTGTTCACCGATCCGCGCCACCGACGAGCGTCAGATGATTCAGAGCATGCAGCTGACGCAGTTCTCGATTTCGGTCCCCTGCAACGCCATCTGACGCAGCCGGATGTAGTACAGGGTCTTGATTCCCTTGCGCCAGGCGTAGATCTGGGCCCGGTTGAGATCGCGGGTGGTGGCGGTGTCCTTGAAGAACAGCGTCAGCGACAAGCCCTGGTCCACGTGCTGGGTGGCCGCGGCGTAGGTGTCGATGATCTTCTCGTAGCCGATTTCGTAGGCGTCCTCGTAGTACTCGAGGTTGTCGTTGGTCATGTAGGGCGCCGGGTAGTAGACGCGCCCGATCTTGCCTTCCTTGCGGATCTCGATCTTCGACGCCACCGGATGAATGGAGCTGGTGGAGTGGTTGATGTAGGAGATCGAGCCGGTGGGCGGCACCGCCTGCAGGTTCTGGTTGTAGATGCCGTGCTCCATCACCGAGGCCTTGAGCTCACGCCAATCGTCCTGGGTGGGGATGCGCACGCCCGCCTCGTCGAAGAGCTGACGCACCCGATCGGTCTTGGGCTCCCACACCTGATCGGTGTACTTGTCGAAGTATTCGCCGCTGGCGTACTTCGATTCCGGGAAGCCGCCGAAGTAGCTGCCGCGCTCGATGGCGATCCGGTTCGACGCCCGCAGCGCGTGGTAGACCACGGTGTAGAAGTAGATGTTGGTGAAGTCGATGCCCTCTTCGGACCCGTAATGGATCCGCTCGCGCGCCAGGAAACCGTGCAGGTTCATCTGCCCGAGACCGATCGCGTGCGATTGGTTGTTGCCCTGTTCGATAGAGGGCACCGAGTAGATGTGGGTCTGGTCCGAGACCGCCGTCAGCGCCCGGATCGCGGTCTCGATGGTCTTGGCGAAGTCCGGCGAGTCCATCGTCTTGGCGATGTTGAGCGAGCCCAGGTTGCAGGAGATGTCCTTGCCGACCTTGGCGTAGGACAGATCGTCGTTGAACTCCGACGGGGTGGAGACCTGCAAGATCTCCGAGCACAGGTTGGAGTGGGTGATCTTGCCCGCGATCGGGTTGGCCCGGTTCACCGTGTCCTCGAACATGATGTACGGGTAACCGGATTCGAACTGCAGCTCGGCGATGGTCTGGAAGAACTCGCGCGCCTTGATCTTCGACTTGCGGATGCGCTTGTCGTCGACCATCTCGTAGTACTTCTCGGTGACGTCGATATCGGCGAACGGCTTGCCGTAGATGCGTTCGACGTCGTACGGCGAGAACAGGTACATGTCCTCGTTCTTCTTCGCCAGTTCGAAGGTGATGTCGGGGATCACCACACCGAGCGAGAGGGTCTTGATGCGGATCTTCTCGTCGGCGTTCTCCCGCTTGGTGTCGAGGAAGCGGTAGATGTCGGGGTGATGCGCGTGCAGGTACACCGCGCCCGCGCCCTGCCGCGCACCGAGCTGGTTGGCGTAGGAGAAGGAGTCCTCGAGCAGCTTCATGATCGGGATGACGCCGGAGGACTGATTCTCGATCTTCTTGATCGGCGCACCGTGCTCACGGATGTTGGTCAGCAGCAGCGCCACCCCGCCGCCGCGCTTGGACAGCTGCAAGGCGGAGTTGATGGAGCGCCCGATGGACTCCATGTTGTCCTCGATGCGCAGCAGGAAGCACGACACCGGCTCACCGCGCTGCTTCTTGCCCGAGTTCAGGAAGGTGGGGGTGGCCGGCTGGAAGCGGCCGTCGATGATCTCCTCGACCAGCTCGCGGGCCAGCTGCTCATCGCCTGCGGCCAGCGTCAGCGCGACCATGCACACGCGGTCCTCGAACCGCTCCAGGTAGCGCTTACCGTCGAAGGTCTTGAGGGTGTAGGAGGTGTAGTACTTGAACGCGCCGAGGAAGGTCGGGAACCGGAACTTCTTGGCGTAGGCCTGCTGGAACAGGCTCTTGATGAACTCGCGGCTGTACTGGTCCAGTACCTCGCGCTCGTAGTAGTTCTCCTCGATCAGATAGTCCAGCTTCTCGTCCAGGTTGTGGAAGAAGACGGTGTTCTGATTGACGTGCTGCAAGAAGTACTGGTGGGCGGCCTCGCGGTCCTTGTCGAACTGGATCTCGCCGTTCGGGCCGTACAGGTTCAGCATCGCGTTGAGGGCGTGGTAGTCGAGTACCTCGCCGCCCTCCGCGCCCCGGATCGGGGCCTGCTCTAGGCGGGCCGTCTTACCGGTCGGTGCTGTCGTTGTTGCTGCCAAAACAATCCCAATCCCTCTCGGACGCGCTCGACGTCCTCCGCGGTTCCCATGAGTTCGAAGCGATACAGGTACGGCACCCCGCATTTGCGCGAGATCACCTCTCCCGCATAGCAGAAGGTCTCGCCGAAGTTCGTGTTGCCGGCCGCGATGACCCCGCGGAGCAGGGCGCGGTTGTGCGGGTCGTTGAGGAACTTGGCGACCTGCCGCGGTACGAAGTCCTTGTCGGACCGGCTCCCCCCGAGAACGTGCCGACCGCCCCCGTAGGTGGGGACGATCAGCACGTAGGGTTCGTCGACGCGCAGCGAATCGGCGGTGTGCAGTGGTATGCGAGTCGCCGGGAGACCCAGCTTCTCGACGAAACGATGTGTGTTCTCCGACGCGCTGGAGAAGTAGACCAGCGCGTTGTCCGAGGAGTCGGCGGAGTCGGACGACTCGGACATGGCCACCTCCCTCTCACATCGGAAGGACGGATGCGTCGGATCAGGCCGCGACGGCCAGCGACTTGATGCGGTCGGGCCGGAAACCGGACCAGTGCTCCTCGCCCGCGACGACCACGGGGGCCTGCAGGTAACCCAGCGCCATGACGTAGTCACGCGCCTCGGCGTTCTCGGAGATGTCGATGACTTCGTAATCCACCCCGGCCTTGTCGAGGGCCTTGTAGGTGGCATTGCACTGGACGCAAGCGGGCTTGGTGTACACGGTGATGGTCATTGACGATGTCCCTCTCTCCTATGCCTGATCCACAGCCGGTGATCCGTATGCAGTGCCTGTGACAGCAAGATCCTGTGTTGCTGCGCAAACTCCTGGATCTGGCCCGAAATCCCCTGCTCGGGCCGGTCCTCACTGGGTCGGGCTAGGTGTTCTCGCTTGCCCCGCTCCAGTACCGAAGACACTACACCTAGTGGCCGACACTTTGGAACAACACGACATGTTGCGAGTCACAAGAATGAAATTTCGCCGCCGTAAGTCCCTGGACAGTCGATTCGCAAGCCGACACGGCCGTGTCGCAGATCACAATTCGGCAGCTCGGCGCTTCCCCAGCAAACCCTTGCATCACGCCGGTCACAGCCGTCTCGAGCGCCCCCCGCGCCTATCCCGCCCCATCGTCACCACCCCCTCGGTCGAGGCCTTCGCGACCCGGAAACGACGGCGCCGTCCGCATCCGTCGAAGGATGCGGACGGCGCCGTCGGCAGTCGAGCGATCAGGCCGAGACGAGCTCGTCTCGCGCGGCGGCGACCAGTTCGGTGATCGTGGCCGACAGGGCGGTCAGCGCCTCGGCGTCCTCGCGCGGATGCGCGGCGCCGAATCGCTCCCCGATCGTGGCGAAGTGCAGATGCGCCGTCTCGACGATCCGCCCGCCCGCGACACCGACCGACTTGACCGCGTCGCCGTGCGCCCAGCGCGCCGCGTTGGGGCTGATGGAGGCGCTCACCACCGCGACCGGCTTGTCCTTGATGGCACCGGCGCCGTACGGGCGCGAGAGCCAGTCGATGGCGTTCTTCAGCACGGCAGGCAGGGTGCCGTTGTACTCGGGCGTCACCAGCAGCAGGGCGTCGGCGTCGACGGCCGCGGTCCGCAGCGCCTGCGCGGCAGCCGGCACCGAGCCCTCGACGTCGAGGTCCTCGTTGTAGAACGGGATGTCGGCGAGACCCTGATAGATCGAGATCGCGGCACCCTCGGGCGCGATCTGCACCGCGGCCTCGGCGAGCTGACGATTGATCGAGCCGGCGCGGAGGCTGCCGACGAGGGTGAGGATGCGGGTGGTGCTCATGTCTTCTCCTGGTCTACTCGTAGCGACTACCAATGTAAGCTATGGGTTGATAACCGGACCGTGGTCCGAATAATTCCTACCGAAGTAGGCGTGCCACCAGTGAGCTACAACATCTCTGTGCCCGATCCCCTCGCAACCGGTGCCACCCCGCCTCCCGGCCGCACCCGTCCGGCGGCCGGAGCAGGCGAAGTCGGACCGCTGCTCGATATCGGCGCGCCGCTACCGGGAACCGCCGAACCCACCGAGCGCGCCGACGCCGCGCGCAACCGTCAGCTCCTGCTCGATGCCGCCCAGCAGCTGGTGCGCGAGCACGGCGTCGACGGACTCACCATGGACGCCCTCGCCAAACGCGCGGGCGTCGGGAAAGGGACGGTCTTCCGCCGCTTCGGCAACCGGACCGGGCTGATGCTCGCCCTGCTCGACCACTCCGAACGCAAATTCCAGGAAGCGTTCATGTTCGGGGCGCCGCCGCTGGGCCCTGGCGCGCCGCCCGTGCAACGGCTGGTGGCGTTCGGGCGGGCGCGACTGCTCGACATCGAGGTCGAAGGCGAGCTGCACCGGGCGGCGGAGATGGGCTCGGCCGACGAACGCTACGGCGGACGGCCCTACAACCTGCTCAAGACCCACGTCTCGATGCTGCTGCGGCAAGCGGCGACCCCCGGTGACATTCAATTGTTGGCCGATGCGCTGCTGGCCGCGCTGAGCGCGGCGCTGGTGCTGTACCAGATCCGGGCGCAGGGCTACACCAGAGAGCAGATCGGCGATCATTGGGAAGGTCTCGTTCGGCGTGTGGCGGGGCCGCTCCCGCCAGTAGAGTGAGCGGCTATGGGGAACCTGCGTGCACAGATCATCGCCGAGCTCGGCGTCCAGCCGTCCATCGAGCCGAAAACCGAGGTCCGGCGCCGAATCGATTTCCTCAAGGACTACCTGCGTGCCACCCCGGCCAAGGGCTACGTCCTCGGCATCAGCGGCGGCCAGGACAGCGCGCTGGCCGGCCGGCTGTGCCAGCTCGCCACCGACGAGCTGCTGGCCGAGGGTGTCGAGGCCACCTTCGTCGCGGTGCGGCTGCCCTACGGCGTGCAGGCCGATGAGGCGGACGCGCGGATCGCGATGAACTTCGTCGCGCCACAACGCTCGGTGGTGGTCAATGTGCGACCCGGCGCCAACGCCGTTGCCGCCGAGGTCGCGTCGGGTTTGCAGGTGCCCAAGCTGCGCGATTTCGTGCGCGGAAACATCAAGGCCAGGGAACGGATGGTGATCCAGTACGCGATCGCGGGCCAGGAGAACCTGCTGGTGATCGGCACCGATCACGCGGCCGAGGCGGTCACCGGATTCTTCACCAAATTCGGCGACGGCGGGGTGGACCTGACCCCGCTCACCGGCCTGACCAAGCGTCAGGGCGCTGCGCTGCTGCAGGAGCTCGGCGCACCGGCCTCCATCTGGTCCAAGGTGCCGACCGCCGACCTGGAGGACGATCGTCCCGCGCTGCCCGACGAGGAAGCACTGGGCCTGCGCTACAGCGAGATCGACGACTACCTCGAGGGCAAAGAGGTCAGTGCCGAAGTGGCCGAGCGGGTCGAGGACATCTTCCTGAAGACCCGCCACAAGCGCACGGTGCCGGTCACCCCGCTCGACGATTGGTGGCGCTGAGCCGCGCGGACCGGCGACCGCGCCGCCACAGCGAATGCCGGGTACCGCGGCGCCGCTGAGCCGTCGCTAGTTCGGCCACTCAGGATTCACCGCGCCCGCTTGCCGCGCGGCGATCACCTCATCGAGGCGGCGTCGCAGGAATCGCGCCGCCGGATCGTTGCCGATCCGCGCCAGGGCCTCGCGATAGTGCTGCGCCGCTTCGCGGGTGCGCCCGGCCCGGCGCAACAGGTCCGCGCGGGTGGCCGGGATCAGATGGCTGCCCGCGAGGCGAGGATGGCCTGCCACCTCGTCCAGGGTCGCGAGCCCCGCCTCGGGTCCGTCCCGGAAACCGATGGCGACGGCGCGGTTCACCGCGACGGCCGGCGTCCAGGCACCGGCCGCCAAGTCGTCATAGGCGGAAACGATGGCGGCCCAATCGGTGCGTTCCCAGCTCGGCGCCACCGCGTGCGCGGCGGCGATCCGCGCCTGCGCGAGATACTTTCCGGCGCCGGCGTTCTCGGCGGCCGTGACCAAGCAGGAGAGTCCGGCCCGGATCTTCGCCCGGTCCCAGTGGCGGCGATCCTGCTCCCTCGAG
>NZ_BAFY01000181.1 GCF_000308555.1 Nocardia cyriacigeorgica NBRC 100375
CTGCAGGATCTGCTGCTGGTCGACGGGCTCGAGCTCTTCGAACACCGCCAGCGCGAGATCCTTGTCCAGGAGCCGGAACGCGACACCGGCGCCGACGGCGTCCATGCGGGCGATCTCGTCGGCGATGACATGCGGTGGGTGGGTGTCGAGCCAGTGCAGGGCGGCGTCGACGCGATGGCGTTCGACGACATCCTGCAGGGATTCCGACAGCGTGGGGCGCTCGTGGATCAGTTCGGTCTGCGACATGGCAAAAGTCCTCGGCACAGCAGTGAGTTGGCGAGTGAATCGGAGAATCGACATCACACCGCGGGCGCTCACACCCGTCGCTACCGCCGGAAGACCCTGCTACCGGGAATGCGAAGGCGCGGCGCCGCGCGGCCTTCGACTGGGAGGTTCGCTGCGCATCGCAACACCACCTCCTCCGGAATTCGCCGCCGCGTCACACCGCGGCCGGTCCCCTCTGCCGACGGACGGTCGCCCACCGGTTCTCATGCAAACGCATTCCCGTGCAGGATACATCCCATCTGTCCCACCCGCGCACCGACACGTTCGTCACACGGCGTTTCGCCGCCCGGGCGTGTCGGACCTGCTGTTTCTGTCTGGGCGAGCCTCACGCACCACACTGGGGCAGAGCCCTGTTCGGATTCGAACCGCCGCCATGACGGCGCGCCGAGCTAGTGGAAGCCGAAGCCCGGCCGCTCGGAGTGCGCGCGGTCACGGCACCTCCGGGTGAGCCGAACCGCGACGAGTCTCACACCTGCGGGAGGTAGCTGATCTGCACCAGCTCGGGTGGCCGGGAGCGGGTGACAAACGTGCCGCGGCCGGGCGGCTGGGTGGTGGGGCGGACGTTGGCGAGCAGCGCGCCTTCGTCGGGGGAACCGCTCAGCACGAGGCCATCCACGCCGAGGTCGCGAAGGCGACCGAGGACCGGATCGTGCAGGGCCAGCGCGGCGCCTGCGGCCGCCCGGGCGATGATCACGTGCAGGCCGATGTCGTGGCCCTGGGCCAGATACTCGGCCAACGGCGCCAGCGGATTGCCGGTCGAGGCCGCGCAGACCCGCTCGTAATCGTCGACGATGACGAACAGTTCCGGCCCCCGCCACCAACTCCGGTCGCGCAGCTGCTGCGGGGAGACCTCCGGACCGGCCGTGCGTTTCTCGATGAACTGCACCACGCTGTCGACGGCCTCGGTGATCGCCTGCGGCGTGGGTGAATACCGCGCCACCTGCGGCAGTCCCGAGGACACCTCCAGCAACCTGCGCGCCGGATCGATGATGACCAGCGCCGCCTCGTCGGCGGTGGCCGCGCGGCCGAGACCGTCGACGATATTGCCCAGCAGGGTCGTCTTCCCGGATTCGGCATCCCCGAAGACCATGAAATGCGGCTGTTTGCCGAAATCCAGGACCAGCGGGGAGAGGTCGGTCGCCCGCAGGCCGACCACCACATGGCGTGCGCTCTGTTCGATGCCTTCCGCGTCCGCGATGGCCAGCAGATTCTCCCGCGGCACGCGCATCGGCAGCGCGCGCACCTCGGGCGCGCGCCGCCCGGGATAGCGCTGGGCGAGCAGGCGGCCGGAGGACAGCAGATCGCCGGCCGGGGCGCTCAGCTCGGCGCCCGACTCCAGCCTCGGCATTGCGATCATCATCGATTTGATCCGCGCTCCGGCACGGACCAACCCCCGGCCCGGCGTACCAGGGACACGAGCGGCGTCATTCTTGTTGAACTCGGACTCACCCGGATCGTCGAGTCGCAGTTCGAGCTTGGTGCCGAAACGTTCACGGAACACCGGGCGGAGATGGGCCCACCGCACCGCCGCCACGATGACGTGCACGCCGTAGCCGAGGCCGTCGGCGGTGAGGTCGATCAGCTGCTGTTCGAGCGACTCGTCGTGGCGCCGGGCGTAGCCCCAGTCGTCGACAACGAGGAAGACGTCGCCGAACGCGTCCGCCTGCGCCGGGTCCGGCATCGTCGCGCGGCGTCGCCGGTAGTCGGCCATCGAGCCGATGCCCAGTTCGCCGAACAGCCGGCGCCGGTTGCTCAGCACGGCGGCGACTTCGGCGACGGTGCGGCGCATCCGGTCCGGCTCGCTGCGCCCGACCACCGCACCCACATGCGGCACTTGCTCGAGATCGCCGAGTACCCCACCGGTATCGAGCACATAGAACTGCACCTGCTCGGGTGTGTGGGTGGCGGCCGCGGACAGTACGATCGTGGCCACGGTGGTGGATTTGCCCGATCGCGTCCCACCGACGACCGCCACATTGCCGTCTTCACCGCCCAGCGACAGCACCAGGGCGCGTTGCAACTGCTCGAACGGGTCGTCGACCACCCCGACCGGCAGCTCCAGCATGCCGAAACCGCCCGGCGCCCATCGGTGATCGGTGATCAGTTCGTCGATGGTGGCGGGCTCCGACAGCGGGGGCAACCAGATCCGGCGCGCGGGCGCACCCGCCGCGCGCACCTGCGACACCAGCGAGTCCAGCAGGGTCCGCTGCACACCGTGCGCATCGGCATCCTCGTCGGTGCGCCGTTCGGGCCGGGCCAGGTAGGCGGTTTTGAACCGGATGGGCGCGGCGGCATCGGCTTTGAGGTAGGCGAAGCCGGGCGTGCTCGGCAATTCGTAGGCGTCCGGCACGCCGAGCACCATGCGTGATTCGGCCGCGGAGAACATCCGCAACCCGATCCGGAAGGACAGGTAGGCCTCGAACGGCCCGAGCCGATAGCCTTCCAGCCGCGCCGAGGACAGCAACAGGTGCAGGCCGAGGGCCCGGCCGCGGCGCGCGATCGCGACCAGAGTGTCGCCGAAATCCGGTTTCTGGGCGAGTAGCTCGGTGAATTCGTCGATCACCAGGACCAGTGCGGGCAGCGGCTCGAGGTCGCGGCCGCGCCGGCGGGCCGCGTCGTATGCGGCGATGTCGGCGTAGTTGTGCCGGCGCAGCACCTGCCTGCGCCGTTCGATCTCACCGGCAAGGGTGGCCATCAGCCGATCCACCAGCGGCAGTTCCGCGGCCAGGTTGTTCACCACGGCCGAGACATGCGGCAGCGGCTGGAGCCCGTCGAAGGTTTCGCTGCCGCGGAAGTCGACGAGCAGGAAGTTCACCGCCTCCGGCGGATGGGTGACCGCCAGACCGAGCACGATGTCTTTGAGCAGCATCGATTTACCGGATCCGGCGGCGCCGACCACCAGGCCGTACTGCCCCATGCCCGATTCGCCGACCTGTTTCAGGTCCAGCTCCACCGTCTCCCCCAGGTGGGTGACGCCGATCGGGATGCGCAGCCGCTCGTGCTTGGACCGGTGCTGCCAGGCCACTTCCAGGTCGAGACGGTCGTCGGCCCCGATGCCGAACAGGTCCGCGAAATCGACATTGCCGTCGAAGGAGGGACGGCGAATCTCACCGTCGGCCGGGCGGGTGGGCCAGGCCGCCGCCACTCGGCTGACCAGTTCGGCGGCGCCGTCGGCCAGATCGGGCAGCACCATCTTGTCCGGCGGCAGTTCCCGCAGGTCGGGCATGGCGATGCGGAACGGACGACCACGATACAGAGCCCAGCCGGGGCCATCGGGCAGGCGAGCGGCCCGTTCGGGATGTATCCGGGATTCGTGTGGGCGGTGCAGGCGCAGCTCGATATGCGACGGCAGCAGATCCGCCAGCCAGTCCGGCGCCTCACTCCAATCGCGCACCGTCGCCACCACGTGCACGCCGTATTCCGGCCCGGCGCTGGCCACCTGACGCAGAATGGCGGCGAAATCGGGAATCTGCTCGCAGAAATCCCCCCATCGGTCCAGCAGCAGGAAGATATCGGCGGCGGGCCCGCCGACCAGCACCGATCGCGCCGCCCGCAGGCTGGCCGGCGAGTCGATGTTGTTGGCGCGGTACAT
>NZ_BAFY01000180.1 GCF_000308555.1 Nocardia cyriacigeorgica NBRC 100375
GGAGACCCAGATGTCCCGGTCCTGGCAGTCCCCACTTTCCCTGCCGATGAACAGGCGCGGTTTCCTGGCGGCCGGCGGGGCGACCGCTGCAGCCATCGTGTTGGGCGCGTGTTCGCGGGAGGAACCCGGTGCACGGACAGAAATCGGCCCAGGCTCCGATGCCGTCCGCGCGGCTGAAGACAGCCGCAGAGCCGCCGGCTCGGTGGTTCGTGCGGTGCGCTTGCGAGCCGAGCCGACAACAGTCGACCTCGGCGGTGTCACTGCGCGGACTTGGACCTACGGCGGACGGCTACCGGGCCAGGAGATCCGCCTGGCCCGGGGCGAGGTGTTGCGGGCAGAGATCGCGAACGCACTTCCGGCACCCACGACGATCCACTGGCACGGAGTAGCGCTGCGTAACGACATGGACGGCGTTCCGGACCTTACCCAGTCGCCCATCGCGTCCGGTACGACCTTCCAGTACGAGTTCACGGTCCCCGATGCAGGGACGTACTGGTTTCACCCGCATGTCGGTGTGCAGTTGGATCGGGGTCTTTACGCACCTCTGATCGTCGAGGACCCCGCCGACGGCAGCGACTACGATCTAGAAGCGGTCGTCGTGCTCGACGATTGGCTCGACGGCATCGATGGCCGTGATCCGGACCAACAGCTCAAACAGCTGCTCGACCAGGGAATGGCGGGCATGGATATGGGCGGCATGGGGCACGGTGAAATGGGTTCCGGTGCGTCTGCGCCGATGCAGATGCCAGCGGACCCGAATGCGCCGCTCGGCACAGACACAGGCGACGTCGAGTATCCGTACTTCCTGATCAACGGAAGGCTCGGTACCGACCCGGTCACTCTGACCGGTCGGCCAGGTCAGCGGATTCGACTGCGCATCATCAACGCGGCCTCCGACACCGCGTTCCGGGTCGCGGTCGGCGGACATCAACTGCGCGTCACCCATAGCGACGGATTTCCGGTCGAACCGGTCACGGGCGAATGCCTGCTCATCGGCATGGGTGAACGCTACGACGCCATCGTCGAGCTCGGTGATGGCGTCTTCCCGCTGGTCGCCGCAGCCGAAGGAAAAGCCGGCCAGGGTGTCGCGCTCATCCGTACCTCCGCGGGCGCACCACCGCCGGCCAACGCGCGCCCAGCCGAGCTCACCACCGCACCCATCACTGCCGGCCGCCTCACCGCCGACGAATCGGTGCGCCTGCCGAAGCGCACCCCGGACAGGACGCTCGACCTCACCCTCGGCGCGGACATGACCGAATACAAATGGACTATCAACGGGAAGGCTCACCCGCAGCACACACCGCTGGATGTCACCGAGGCACAGCGGGTCCGCCTGCGTTTCATCAACAAGACGATGATGTTCCATCCCATGCACCTGCATGGCCACACCTACCAAGTCGTCACACCCGCGGGAACCGGGCCCAGAAAAGACACCTCCGTCGTCCTGCCGATGCAGACCGTCGAAGTGGATCTCGACACCAACAATCCGGGCCAGTGGCTGGTTCACTGTCACAACGTCTATCACGGCGAGGCCGGGATGATGAGTGTGCTGTCCTACATCCGGTGACGTGGCCACGGCGCCCACCGTGGTGGTGGGCTATCCACTTCGCGGACCTTATGCGGATTCTCCCGCGTGGCACGGCGTTCCGGACTCTCAGGCGATCGTGATGGTGGACAGCTCTTCCATCAGAATCTGCAAGAGACGGCAGGACCAGCGAAAGAACTCGCCCACCGTAGCTGGGCCCGGCGCAAGCTGCGTTCATCACGGTATCCCAGACGAGCAGCGACAGCCCGCTGCGGCAGTGCCCGCTCCATCAGCCGAGCCTGTTCAGCACGCACGAGATCGACCTCGGCGCGCCAGCTTGTGCCTGCCTCGTCGAGACGACGTTGCAGCGTGCGTGGACTTATATGTAGTCGTGCGGCCACCTCTGTCAACCTCGGCGGACCCGCCGGCAAGCTCGCCGCGATCGTCGCCCTTAGTAGTGCCCGCCAGTCGCCGACCACCTGCGCGCCGCCAAGGAGCAGGTCGGCATGGCTACGCAGGATTTGCGGCAATCCCGGCCGCGGATGAGCCACTGGCGCCAAGGCGTCCGCGGCAAAAAACGTGATCGCGTTGTCGGGCTGCTCGTAATCGATCCTGGTTGTGCCGAGCAAGTCGGCAACTTCCCGATAGGCCGCGCCTCGGGGCGCTCGATGGGCGAAGCCGACTCGGACCGGAACGACTGTCCGCCCCGCCGCCTCGACGACACGCCGAGTCAACACACCAGCGGCGAATTCACCTACCGCTCCGGCCAGTTCGGGCTCCAGATCGCGAGACCGGTGCCGGACGACAACCAAATCTCCGTCCACGCGAACCTCGAGGCTTTCCCGGTCGGCATCGGCGAGAACTGCGAGATAGGTTGCGGCGTCGCGCAGTCCATCGAAGACCGTAAGGCCAGCGGTCAAGAGCTGATCCCACACGCCCAGCTCCCCAGGGACAGCACGGCTCGCCAGCTCGAGGCCCGCCCTCCCCCGCCCGCTGGCCTGGACCAGATATTCCCAGAGCAGCGTCGCGGATGCGGTTGCGACTCGGTTTCGGTCGTCACGGAGAGCCTCCGCGCTGGTCCCTGGGACGATGGCGCGACCGCTACCCGTGAGACCAGCGTCGCGAACCGCAGCGACCAGCAGCCTCATGATGGCGGTGGACACAGTTCCACTCGGCGGCTGCGGCGGCAGGCCTCTTGACGTGTTATGTCCGGTTTCTGGCATGTTCACGCGCCTCCGACGCGTACAGCGGCCTCTACGGTGAAATCCCAGCCCGATGAGGGTGCACGATTTTCACGGAGGACCTGCTGCAATGGAGATCAGCTATTCGACGTCAGTCGGCGAATACGCGATTGCGCTGAGCGTGGAAAGGGAACGTACAGGCTCAGTCCTGGAAGTCACGGTCACGCGAGCAAGTAGACCGGTCACCGACTTCGAGGGGCCGGTGCGGCTGTCGGTTCACCACGGAAATGTTGTAGTGCCCACAGAGCCATTGCTGATGACTGTGCGGCGGGATCTGCCACCACGCATACGCTTTCGCCTCAGCACTCGTTTTCCGGCCGGGTGTCGATTCCAGCTGACGTTCACACACGACGGGCGTACGTACATCGCCGAACTCACCGCGCCGGCCGGCCAGCGCCCACAACACCGCGGCTGGCGCAGCAGTTCGTGTTTCACGGTACCGGCGGGCTGAGACGTCGGCATACCGACTCCAGGTCACCGGCCTGGGCGCAGTTCCGTTCGGCGCGCCTGGCCGTCAGCGCCGATCGATACAGCAGTACAGAAGAATGTCTCGGCCGAAGCCGGACGGAGCTCGCGTGGGAGGGCCACGAACCGAACTCGCAGTGGAGGTGACCTCGATAGGATCGAGCGCACCGGCCAGGGCGATACCCACCACATGTGGTACGGGCACCAGCCGACGATCACCAGCGGTAGGCAGCACTGCGACCTGATCACACAGTGGGGATTCAGACGCGCAGTGAGGGTGCAGGGGGTCGATGGCCTGGACAGCCACGGCCTGCGCATGCTCGAGGCTGTTGTCGTGCGGATGGTGCGGCGGTGGTCCGACTTCGACGAAGGCGCCCGCAATAAGTAGAACGACAAGCACGGTCTGCGTCCACATCACAGAAATCCGACCGCCCAGTCTCACCGCGACAACATAGCAAGCCGAGCGGCCAGGTGCCCTAATGCCAGCTGAATGAGGCTTCGTCCGATTACATAGCTTGCGTTCGGCTTCGATCACCAAAAGGCCGCCGACGGACACCGAGGGGATGTCCGAGTACGAATGGCAGGTTGCCCATCAGCTGGGCTTCAACGGGACGAAACTGCGACACGCACGGTCAGGCAGCACGCTCGGTCGTCGAAGTCATGAGATCGGACACGAATCCACAATGGTTGAGGCGTAGCCTGTAGCCCCCCGAGGGTGCGTACCCCTTCCCAGTCCCGATTCCAGCGATGAACGACCGCCAAGTTGCTCAACTAGTCCGGCCCGCGTGGACAGCATGGCCCGGGGATCCCGCCTGGTTCGTCCTGTTGACCAGGGCCTGGTTTTACGATTTTTCTACGATTTTCACGCGGGACAGCATAGGAGGTTGCGGGAACACCGAAGCAGCATCGGGATCCAGATATAGCCGTCTACCTGCGCGAATAGGGAAATAACGGGAATCGGTGAGCAATGTTGGCGACCTGCGGAAACGCTGTGCCGACTTCATGACCAGTAAAGGATAGCCGTCGGCGGCATACGGTTATTCCCGGCCGCTCGTCGCTCTCCATGGGAGAGCCGGGCCACCCAGCCGGATCGGGATTGCATACCCATTGATCGTGCCGTTGTTTAGCGGTACATTACTCATCGATAGATGGTTGCGGCTCGGCCGATCGGGCCGGCGATCACCACCGCCGGGCCGTTCGCGCTCGGCGACCACATCGAATGAGGTATTTCCGATGAGCCGAAACAAGCACCTGCACAGCCGCACCCGGCGCACGCTCGCTCGCGTCGCGGTGGCCTCTGCCCTTGCCCTCGCGCCGGTCACCGCGCTCGCGGTGCCCGCCTTCGCGACGCCTGTCGCGCTGGAGTCGGCCGATGGTCTCGACGCCGTCGAACGGCCCGGTCATGGGCGTCATGGTCACGGACACGGCCATGGGCACGGGCGAGGCCACGGGCATGGCGGACACGGGAGCTGGAATCGCGACCACGACTGGAACCCGGGCCGGCACGGCAGGCACGACTGGGATCGCGGCCACCACGGGCGCGGATACTTCCCGCTGCCGTCCACCGGCAGCGCGTTCTGATCCAGCCTTTCGCCATCCGTCCCGCCGGAGCGCAACGTTCAATCACTGCTTGAATCACTGATTGAACCGTGCTCTACTCGGTGTCATGAGTCGAGTCGACACCGACACCCGAGAGCGATTGCTCTCGGCCGCCGAGCGCCTGCTGCTCGAGTCGGGCTATGAGCGGGTATCCATTCGTGCGGTGTGCGCCGCGGCCGAGGTGAATCCGGCCGCGGTGCACTACCACTTCGGATCGAAACAAGCGCTGGTAGCGGCGCTGTTGCAGAGCAGGCTCGGGCCGCTGTGGCAGACGTCGCTGGACGATCTGGCCGGGCGTGCAGCCACCGTGGCCGAATGCGTGGACGCGGTGATCGACCCGCTGGTGCGACTGGCCGATGATCCGATCGGCCGGCTGCACATCCGACTGCTGGCCCGGCTGGTGCTCGGTCGCCAGGACATCGGCTGGACCGCGCGCTGGTTCACTCTCGACCCCTTCGCCGACCTGCTGCGGCAGCAGTATCCGGCGCTGTCCACCCAGGAGGCCCGGGCGCGCTGGATGCTCGCCTTCGATCTTGTCCTCGGTCAGTTCGGTTCGCCGCTGGCCGAGGATCGTGATCTGTCCCCGCAGGCGGTCGCTACGCTGCGGGCGTTCGTGACCGCGGGCCTGTGCGCACCGGTGGTGCCACGATGACCACGGTGTTCTCCCCCGCCCGGCTCGGTCCGATCACCCTGCGCAACAGGGTGATCAAGGCGGCGACGTTCGAAGGCCGCACACCCGACGCGCTCGTCACCGATGATCTGATCGCATACCACCGCGCACCCGCCGCCGGCGGCGTCGGGATGACGACGGTCGCCTACTGTGCGGTCTCCCCCGAGGGCCGCACCGACCGGCACCAGATCTGGATGCGCCCGGAGGCTGTACCGGGCCTGCGCAGGCTCACCGAGGCCATCCACGCCGAAGGCGCCGCCGCGAGCGCGCAGATCGGGCATGCGGGGCCGGTGGCCAATGCCGCGTCCAATCGCTTGCCCGCGCTCGCGCCGGGGCGGATGTTCAGTCCGCTGGGCATGGCGCGCACCGTGCGCCCGGACGCCGCCGAATTGCAGCGGGTGGTGCGCGCCTTCGCCGACGCCGCCCGCACCGCCGAAGAGTCCGGATTCGACGCTGTCGAACTGCATTTCGGGCACAACTATCTGATCAGTTCGTTCTTCAGCCCGTTGCTCAACCGCCGCCGTGACGACTACGGCGGCAGCCTGGCCAACCGTGCCCGGCTGGCTCGTGAGGTCGCCGAGGCAGTGCGGGAGGCCGTCGGCGGACGGATCGCGGTGCTGGCGAAATTGAATATGGACGACGGCGTGGTCGGTGGGCTGCGGCTGGAGGAGAGTTTGCAGATCGGGCGCTGGCTGGAACAGGACGGCGCCCTCGACGCCCTGGAGCTCACCATCGGCAGCTCGCTGCTCAACCCCATGTACCTGTTCCACGGCGAGGCCCCGCGCAAGGACTTCGCCAAGGCCTTCCCCGGCGTGATGAGCTGGGGCATGCGGTTGGGTGGACGATTCTTCCTGCGCGAATACCCCTACCGCGAGGCCTACATGCTCGATCTGGCCCGCCAGTTCCGGTACGAGCTGAAGATGCCGCTGGTCCTGCTCGGCGGTATCACCACCGCCGAGACGATGCAGCGGGCGATGGATGAGGGATTCGAGTTCGTCGCCATGGCGCGGGCGTTGCTGCGTCAACCGGATCTGCTGCTACGGATTCAGCAGGACGCGAACACCCCGTCGCTGTGCACGCACTGCAACAAGTGCATGCCGTCGATCTTCAGCCGGACGACGTGTGTGCTGGCCGGGCCGGATCAGCTGGTGGCGCGGTGAATCCATCGTCGATCGACAGCCGCTGACCGGATAGGCGGCCGTGGCGCACTTCTCGGTGACACGGGATCCAGCGCGGGGCGCGGGCTTGCGGCGAGCCCGCTGTGCGCGGGCGACAGCCGCGCGTGCTGCGACGGTTTCCCGGTGTGCGCTCGCTGCGTGCTCACCCTCGCACAGCCGTCACTTGCTCGGCCGTCGCCGCGAGCGCCGACCGGCACGACGCGCGCCGGGCCGGCCCACGGCGACGGACGGTCGCTACACCCCCGTGACAGCGTGCACCTGCTCCGTCCGCGCGACCGCATCGGCCAGGTGCGAGGTCGCCGCCGCGAGCGCCGAGCGCGCGCCATCCGACAACTCCGGAGCGCGCATCAACTCTTCGCACCGCCGCGCCAGCTCGCGCCGGTCGGTGCCGGGCTGCTGGATCGGTTCGAGCACGACCTCGGCGACGATGCCGCGCGAGCGCAGGATACGCCGGGCCGAGGTGGCGAACGTATCGTCACCGACGAATCCTGTTGCGGTGCACGGTTCTCCGTGCGCGTCGAGGTAACGCAACCGGATCGGCTGGACCGGAGTGCCGGTGTCGACGGCCGCCTGGAACAGCGCCGGGCGCAGCTTCCCGTAGGCGCGCCCACACCAGGTGGTGCCCTCCGGGAAGGCCGCGACCCGCTCACCGGCGGCGAGTCGCTCGGCGATCTGCGCGACGACCCCCGGCAGCGCCCGCAACCGCTCCCGCTCGATCGGGATGATCCGCATCAGCTCGGCGAGCCGGCCGAGCATCGGCCAGTCGATCAGATCCGCCCGCGCGACAAAGCCGAGCGGCTGCACCGCGGCCAGCACCACCACATCGGACCAGCCGATATGCCCGGCGACCACCAGCACACCCGCGCCGGGCGCGGCGTAGCGTGCCGGCCCCTCGATGCCGCGGTTGTCGATCACGCGCAGTCGGATACCACAGCTACGCAGAACCGCGCGTGCGTACTCGCGCTGCAACCACTCTCGCCGGCGCGCCGGGGTGAGCACGTGGGCAGCCGGGTAGCTGGCCAGCAGCCCGGCCAACCGCACCGCACGGCCGGCCACCCGTGCCGAACCAGCGGTATCGACGGCCTGCACACATCCGGGGCCGCAGGGACTGATCGGCATCCAGGAATGGGCGGCGGTCGCGGGCGGGGCGTCGAACACCATGACCGCTCACCGCCCGCTGTCGAATCCGGCGGCGGCGCCCTGCAAGCGCTCCAGATACCGGGTGTTGATGGTGTCCAAGCCGAGCAGGGCGACGAAGTCGGCGACCGCGAAGTCGGGATCGTGGGCCGGTTCACCGCAGATCTCGGCGCCCAGCCGCAGGTAACCGCGCAGCAGCGGCGGCAGCTTGGGGCGCGCGGGCGGGGTGAGCTCGTCGAGCGTCTTGCCGTCGACCACGACCGGCCGATACGGATCCACCCGGCGCTCGGGGTCGCAGGCGTGGCGGCCGAGCAGCAGATCGCGCACGCCGCGCACGTTCACCCCGGCCGGATCGTCCGGGTTGTCGCGCATCGGCACCGATACGCAGCCCATCACCCACTCATAACCGGTGAGCTGGATGTAGTGCAGGATGCCTGCCCACATGAGGGTCAGCACCGAGCCGTTGCGGTGCTCGGGCACCACACAGGCGCGGCCCATCTCCACGATCCGATGGCCGGTGGGATCGAGGCGGGTGAGGTCGAATTCGGTGGCGGTGTAGTACCCGCCGGCGGCGGTGACCTTGTCCGGCGGCAGCATCCGGTAGCAGCCGACGAACTGTTCGGTCAGCTCGTCGCGGACCAGCAGGTGATCGCAGTGCTCGTCGAAGCGGTCGGCGTCGAGTCCGGTTCCGTCGTCGGGGATCTCGAAGCCGGGTTCGGCGGCGAAGACGTCGTAACGCAGGCGCTGTGCGGCCGTGCGGTGCTCGGTATCGGAGGAGACGACCAGTGAATACCGAGACCGTTCCACCCCGGTGTCCGTCGGTCGAGCCGGGGCTGTCAACACGGACGTAATAGTCATATCCGTTATGAGGCCAGCCGCAGACTGCGCCGGAGCGTCCGCCGAGTGTCGCGTGTATGCCCGTTCGGTGAACGAGACGCCCGTCACACCCGGCGTTCACCGCGACGTCGACGAGCGTTCCCTGCGCCGTCGGCCGGACACAACCGATCGCGCTGTCCCGGTGCGGGACAACGCGATCGTGATGGGGTATCGAGCCTGGTCAGGCCGCTATGGGCGGCTGGTGGCCGACCGCGGGCCGGTCCTTGTCGATCTCGGCGAAGCCGGGACGGCCGTTGCCGGTGAAGGCGACCAGCCAGCCCATCACCGCCATGAACCGGTTACGGAAGCCGACCAGATAGAACAGGTGCACCGCCAGCCACATGTACCAGGCGATCAGCCCTTTGAACTTGATCTTGTCGCTGACCTTCGCGATGGCGCTGCGCCGGCGGATCACCGCCATGCTGCCCTTGTCCCAGTACTCGAACTCGGTGCCGGGCAGCTTCTTGCGGCGAATGATGTCGGCGGCGTGCCTGCCTTCCTGCATGGCGACCGGCGACTGGCCCGGGTAGCCCTTCAGCGAGGTCATATCGCCGATGGCGTAGATGTCGGCGTAGCCGCCGACGGTCAGGTCCGGGTTGATCAGCAGCCGTCCGGCGCGGTCGGTCTCGGCGCCGGTGGCTTCGGCCAGGATCTTGGTGAAACCGCTGGCCTGCACACCGGCCGACCAGACGACGGTCTCGGCGGCGATGCGGTGTTCGACGCCCTGCTTGTCCTTGACGGTCACCTTGCCGGGTTCGATATCGGTGACGAACGTGCCGAGCAACACCTCCACCCCGCCCTTGGTGAGCGACTGCTTGGCGTATTCCGACAGCCCGCCACCGAACGGCGGCAGCACCTCACCGGCACCTTCGACCAGGGTGACCGACACGTCCTGGTGGTAGTAGCGCTTGGCGAGCTCGGCCAGCTGGCCCGCCACCTCGACACCGGTCGCACCGGCGCCGACGACCACGAAGCTGAGCAGCCGCTCGCGGGTCTCCTTATCGGCGTGCTTCGCCTGCGTGAAGACGTGGTCGATCTGCGCGCGTAGCCGCTTGGCGTCGTCGATGGTCTTGAGCGCGAAGGTCTTCTCGGCGAAATCGTCACGACCGAAATACGACTGATTGGCACCGGTCGCGGCGATCAGCGAGCCGTAGCGGATGCGGCGCGGCCCGTCGGCGGTCTCGTAGACGAGTTCGGCCGCGTCGGGATCGATCGCGGTGACCTTGCCCAGCCGGACATCGGCCTTCTCGTGCCTGCGCAGAATCGAGGCGATGGGCGGCGCGATCTCATCGGCGGCCAACACGCCGGTGGCGACCTGGTACAGCAGCGGCTGGAACAGATGTTCCGGCGTGCTCGAGATCAGGACATAGGGCACGCCCGATTTGGCCAACTGCTTGGCCGCGGCCAGGCCACCGAAGCCCGAACCGACGATGACGACTTCGACGAACTCCGGTTCCGCAGCCTGTACGGCTTTTGTATTACGCATCCTCACAACACCCCTGTTGATCATGACAGCCTGTTCATCATGAAGAACCGTTATCAGGAGTCGAGATATTTCACCCGTCAGGGCGCATAATTGAGATGACTCTTATCTGAATCGCTAATTAATGGAGGTAACGGTGGAGCTGCGCCAGCTCACCTACTTCGTCGCGGTGTGCGAGGAGCTCAGCTTCAGCAGGGCCGCGAGCCGATGCTTCATCTCGCAGTCGGCGATCAGTCATCAGATCGCCCGGCTCGAACACGACCTCGGCGTGCAGCTCTTCGAGCGATCCACCCGATCGGTCGTCCCGACCGACGCGAGCACCAGGCTACTTCCGCTGGCCAAGCAGATGCTCAGTCTGGAGTCTGCCATCCGCGCGGCCGTGCGCACGTCGCGCCCGCGCATCCGGCTGGCGGCGAACATGTCGTTCGCGACGCGCTCGCTCTCGGCGATCGCCGGCGCCCGCGACGCGCATCCCGGCGCCGAGATCGAGTTCGTCATCAAACCCTTCCGCCAGCGTATCGCCGCCGTCGCCGACGGTGACTGCGACCTCGCGCTGATCCGCGGCAGCGTGGACCAACCCGGGCTGACGGTGGAACAACTCTGGGTGGAGGACCTGATGATCGCCACCGCGCCGTCGCATCCGCTGGCCGGCCGCACCGACGTGACACTGACCGAACTCAGCTCCTACCCCTTGCTGTTGCCGCCGGAATCCGAACAGGTCCTGCTGCACAACGTGGTGCGCGCCGCCTTCGCCGACCAGCCCGCCGGCCCGACCTATGGCCCGCCCATCCCGCCGGACCATACGGCGACCATGGAGCTGATCAACCATCCGGACGCGTGGACGATCCTGTACGCCAACAGCCCCACCGAAGGCATCGCGACGCTGGAGTTGGCGGGTCATCCGTTGCGCGTGCCGGTCAGCGCCGTGCTGCGGACCGGAGCCCGCCGCTCCGCCATCCTCACCACGCTGCTCGCGGCTCTGCACTGCGCCTAGGTTGCGGACAACACGAACGCGACGGCGAGGTGACGCTCGAGCACCGCGCGCTCGTCCTCGTCCTCGATCGCCCACACCACCTGTTCCATCGCGCGCAGCAAGGCCCAGCCGCGAGCACGCTCACGGTCGACGCCGAGCGCATCGGCGGTCCGGGCGACCATCTGCCGCGCGTCGGCACGGTTCGGGTCGCTCTGCACCTGTTTGAGGATCAAGAATCCGGCGTCGAAGGCCGCCTCGCCCAGATACGGTTTCGGATCGATGAGCAGCCACGGCTCACGTTCGGCGGCAACGATATTGCCCAGGTGGGTGTCGCGGTTGACGATCAGCAGCGGGCCATCGCGTTCGGCGAGCTCGGCGCACCAGCGGGCGGCCTGGTCGAGCAGTGGCGCCGGGAGCGCCGCGGCGATCTGCGGATCCTCGGGCCACCGCGCCCATTCGGCCACCAGGCCGGCGGCCGACGGCGGCGTCGGATATCCGGGAGGTAGCTCGCCGGGTTCGCGGCGCAGACGCCGGTACAACTCCGCGGCGATCAGCACCTTTCTCGCGTTCTCTGGCTCACCTTCCAGCGGCGGAGTCGGCTGGCACAGCAAGGGATCACCCGGCCGTGCCCACTCGAGGAGCATGGCACCGCTGCCGGGATCGAAGTTGTAGAGCCGGATCGCGCCATCACCGTCGTACCAGTGCAGGCCGGCGGGCTCACCGGCGTTCTCCTCGTCGACGAAGGGAACCTTCAGCACCGCGACGGAATCATCGCCGCACCGCACCGGCGCGACGAACGAATGAGTGCCGCCGCCGAACGGTGCGCCGATCAGCTCGAGGTCCCAGTCGCGGCATCGGGCCGTCACGAGTTCCGGCAGGGCCGCGAGCCAGCGCTCGCCCTCCTCGTCGAAGAAATCGCGGACCGATTCGGCCACATCCGGCGGCAGTGCGATCGTCACGCTGTCAGCCTGCGGTGCGGTTGTGCACCAGGCAAGCGAATTCCGCGCGCTCGATCCGAGCCAGGGACATGCGGCCATGACAGCCCGGAAAACACCCGTGGCCCCGGCTGTTTCCAGCCGAGGCCACGGGTGGCATTCGCTCAGCGCACAGGCATTCAGCCCTTGTGCGACTTGACCGCTTCGGTCAACTGCGGCGCGACATTGAACAGGTCGCCGACGATGCCGTAGTCCGCGATCTCGAAGATCGGAGCCTCTTCGTCCTTGTTGACCGCGACGATGGTCTTCGAGGTCTGCATACCGGCGCGGTGCTGGATGGCGCCGGAGATGCCGAGGGCGATGTAGAGCTGCGGGGAGACCGTCTTACCGGTCTGGCCGACCTGGAACTGGCCCGGGTAGTAGCCGGAGTCGACGGCGGCACGCGAGGCACCGACGGCGGCGCCGAGCGAGTCGGCCAGCTCCTCGACGACCGAGAAGTTGTCGGCCGAACCGACACCACGGCCACCGGAGACCACGATGGCGGCCTCGGTGAGCTCCGGCCGGTCACCGGCGACGACGGGCTCGCGCGAGGTCACCTTGACCACGCCCTCTTCCTGCGCCGGAACCTCGACGGTCACCTTCTCGCCGGCACCGGCCTGCGGGGCGGCCTCGATGGCACCGGGGCGCACCGAGATCACCGGCACGTCGCCGGTGGCCTTGGCGTCCACGGTGAAGGCGCCACCGAAGATGGAGTGCACGGCCGAGCCGTCGGCATTGATGCCGATGACGTCGACGAGCAGACCGGAGCCGATGCGCGCGGCGAGGCGGCCCGACACCTCCTTGCCCTCGGCGGAGGCGGCGACGATGACGGCGGCGGGCGAAGCGGCCTCGACCAGGCCGGCCAGCACGTCGACCTTCGGGGTCACCAGGTAGTTGTCGACATCGTCGGACTCGGCGATGTAGATCTTCTCGGCGCCGGCCGCGGCGAGCGCGTCGGCCAGCTTCTCACCGGTACCGGCGGTGCCGAGCACCACGGCGGACGGCGAGCCCAGGGTCCGGGCGGCGGTGATCAGTTCGGTGCTGACCTTCTTGACCGCACCGTCGGCGTGCTCGACGAGCACAAGTACTTCTGCCATTTGTTCTCTCCTGTGTCTATTGGCAGTGTTCGTACGCCCTGCGTGGTTACGCTCCGCGACCTCCCGCGGGCGCTGAACTCACACTGCGGCAGCCTCGTACGAGCGGGATCAGATGATCTTCTGGCCGATGAGGTACTGGGCGATCTTGGTGCCGCCGTCGCCCTCGTCGGCGATCTTCTCGCCCGCGGTGCGCGGGGGCTTCGGGGTCGAGGCGGTGACCGCGGTGCCGGCGTTGGCCACACCCACGGTGTCCGGGTCGATACCCAGGTCGGCCAGGGTGAAGGTCTGCACTTCCTTCTTCTTGGCGGCCATGATGCCCTTGAAGGACGGGAAGCGCGGCTCGTTGATCTTCTCGGTGACCGAGACGATGGCCGGGAGGGTGGCCTCGAGCTTGAACACACCCTCGTCGGTCTCGCGCTCGCCGGTGATCTTGTCGCCGTCGACGGTCAGCTTGCGCAGGTGGGTGAGCTGCGGGATGCCCAGGTACTCGGCGATGATCGCGGGCACGGCACCGGCGCGGCCGTCGGTGGCCTCGTTACCGGCGATGACCAGCTCCACGCCTTCGACCTGGCCGAGCGCGCCGGCCAGCACCCACGCGGTCTGCACGGCGTCGGAGCCGTGGATCGCCGGGTCGTTGATGTGGATGGCCTTGTCGGCGCCCATGGACAGCGCCTTGCGGATGGCCTCGGTGGCGCGGTCGGGTCCGGCCGACAGCACGGTGACCTCGCCGCCCTGCGCCTCCTTGATCAGCAGCGCTTCCTCGACGGCGCGCTCGTTGATCTCGTCGAGCACCGCGTCGGCGGCCTCGCGGTCGAGGGTGAAATCACCATCGGAGAGCTTGCGCTCGGACCAGGTGTCGGGAACCTGCTTGATGAGTACGACGATGTTCGGCATCGGTCTTCGTCGACCTCCTGTTCTGGGTACACGGGTATGGGCGGTCGGTCGCACGATCCGGCGGGCCGTACGTCCATGTGAGTCGCTCAGGGCGTGACACTACCCTACGTTAAGTTACTCGTGGGTAACTTACTCCGCGAGGGTCCTGAACACCAGACCGGAAACAAGTTCACCCAGCCGTACCAGTAACGTCGGACCGATGAGTGAGGCTGTGATTCCTGCCGCAGTAGGCGAACCGGCACCCATGACCGCCGCGACGCCGGGCGCACTCGACCCGCTGCCGCTGACCGGCGAGCGCACCGTGCCTGGAATCGCCGAGGAGAACTACTGGTTCCGCAGGCACGAGATCGTCTACGCGCGGCTGCTGGACCGCTGCGCCGGCAAGGTGGTGCTCGAGGCGGGTTCGGGCGAGGGCTACGGCGCCGACATGATCGCCGGAGTCGCCACCCGGGTGATCGGGCTCGACTACGACGCGAGCGCGGTCGAGCACGTACGCGCGCGCTACCCGCGCGTGGAGATGATCCAGGGCAATCTCGCCGACCTGCCACTGGAGGACTCTTCGGTCGACGTAGTGGTGAATTTCCAAGTGATCGAACACCTTTGGGATCAGTCGCAGTTCCTGCGCGAATGCCTGCGGGTGCTGCGGCCCGGCGGCGAACTGCTGATCAGCACCCCGAACCGGATCACCTTCTCCCCCGGTCGCGACACCCCGCTCAACCCGTTCCACACCAGGGAGCTCAATGCCGCCGAACTCACCGAACTGCTGGTGCAGGCGGGTTTCGAGGTGTCGGTGATGACCGGTGTGCATCACGGCGAAACGCTGAAAGCGCTGGACGCCAAGCACGGTGGCTCGTTCATCGACGCGCAGATCGAGCGCGCGCTGGCCGGTCAGCCCTGGCCCGCCGAACTCACCGCCGACGTCGCCGCGGTGACCATCGACGATTTCGCCCTGACCACCGACGACATCGATGCGAGCCTGGATCTGGTGGCCATCGCGGTGAAGCCTTGACCGGCACCGCCGCCGCCGTACCGGGCCAGTTCACCCTGGTCCTGCATTCACACCTGCCCTGGCTGGCCCATCACGGACGCTGGCCCGTCGGCGAGGAATGGCTGTACCAGTCCTGGGCCGCGTCCTACCTTCCGGTCGTCGAGGTCTTGAGAACCCTTGCCGCCGAAGGACGTTCACACCTGCTGACGCTCGGCATCACGCCGGTGCTCGCCGCCCAGCTCGACGATTCGCACTGCCTGGCCGGGATGCATCACTGGCTGGGCAATTGGCAGTTGCGCGCCGACGAGGCCGCGATGGCGGGCAATCTCGCCCTCGGCCGCCATGAGCACCGGCTGGCCGCGGCCGCGCTGGCGGAGTTCGAACAGCACTGGCGCCACGGTGCCGCACCGGTGTGGCGGCAGCTGATCGACGCCGAGGCGATCGAGCTGCTCGGCGGCCCGCTGGCGCATCCGTTCCAGCCGCTGCTCGATCCCCGACTGCGCGAATTCCAGCTCACCGAAGGGCTCGCCGACGCCCGGTTGCGCTGGGGCCACACCCCGTCCGGAATCTGGGCGCCCGAATGCGGTTACACGCCCGGCATGGAGGTCGGCTACGACGCCGCGGGTGTGACGCATTTCATGGTGGATGGGCCCGCCCTGCGCGGCGATTCCAGCCTCGGGCGGCCCGTTCGCGAGTCCGACGTGGTGGCGTTCGGCCGCGATCTCCAGGTCAGCTATCGGGTCTGGTCGCCCAAGTCGGGCTATCCGGGCCACAGCGCCTACCGCGATTTCCATCACTACGACCACGCCACCGGCCTCAAACCGGCCAGGGTGACCGGCAAATCGGTCGCCGGGCCGGACAAGGCGCCCTACGACCCCGATCTGGCTGCCGCCGCGGTGCGCGCCGACGTCGACGATTTCGTCGCCACCGTGCGCGAACGACTGATCGGCGAATCCGAGCGGATCGGCCGGCCCGCGCTTGTAGTGGCAGCCTTCGACACCGAGCTGTTCGGGCACTGGTGGCACGAGGGTCCACAGTGGCTGGCGCAGGTGCTGCGGGCGCTGCCCGAGGCGGGCGTCACCGTCGGCACGCTGGCCGACGCGCGCGCCGGTGGGTATGTCGGCGAGCCGGTGCAGTTGACCGATTCGTCGTGGGGCTCGGGCAAGGACTGGCGGGTCTGGGCCGGCGATCAGGTGCGTGACCTGGTGGAACTCAACGACGATATCGTCGCGCTCGCACTGGACACGGTGGACAAGATGCGCGCGCAATCCTCGGCGACCGGCCGCGACCAGGTGGCCGATCAACTACTGCGCGAAGCCATCCTGACCGTGTCCAGCGACTGGGCGTTCATGGTCAGCAAGGACTCCGCCGCCGGGTACGCCCGGGAACGCGCACATCAGCACGCGCACGCCGTTCGCGAAATCGCGGCGGCCGTCGGGGCCGGTCAGCTCGCCAAAGCACGGCAGTTGGCGGCAGGATGGGGGGCGGCCGACGGATTCTTCCCGGCCCTGGACGCGCGCCGATTGCGCGCTGCCACCTCAGAAGGACATACATGAAGATCTTGATGGTGTCGTGGGAGTACCCGCCGGTCGTCGTCGGCGGGCTGGGCAGACACGTCCATCATCTGGCCACCGAGCTCGCCGCGGCGGGCCACGAGGTGGTCGTACTGGCGCGCCGTCCCACCGGCACCGATCCGTCGACCCATCCCACGCACTCCTACATCGCCGACGGCGTGCTGGTGGTCGCGGTCGCCGAGGACCCGCCGTTCTTCGATTTCGGCGAGGACATGCTGGCGTGGACGCTGGCGATGGGCCACGCCATGGTGCGCGCGGGCGTCGCGCTGAACAAACCGGGCATCGGCGAGGGCTGGACACCCGATGTGGTGCACGCCCACGACTGGCTGGTCGCGCATCCGGCCATCGCGCTGGCCGAGTACTACGACGTGCCGCTGGTCTCGACCATCCACGCCACCGAGGCCGGACGCCACAGCGGCTGGGTCTCGGGCCGGGTGAACCGCCAGGTGCACTCGGTGGAGTGGTGGCTGGCCAACGAATCCGACGCCCTGATCACCTGTTCGGCCTCCATGCAGGACGAGGTGGAACGGCTCTACAACCCCGACCGCATCCCGCTCACCGTTATCCGCAACGGCATCGACGTCGGCGCCTGGACCTTCCGCCCGCGGCCGCCGCGCACCGGCCCGCCGCGGCTGCTGTATGTGGGCAGGCTCGAATACGAGAAGGGCGTGCAGGACGCGATCGCGGCGCTGCCGCGGATCCGGCGCGCTCATCCGGGCACCACACTCACCATCGCCGGGGTCGGCACACAGTTCGAATGGCTGCGCGAGCGGGCGCGGGTGCATCGAGTGGCCCGGGCGGTCACCTTCGCAGGCCAGCTCGATCACACCGAACTGCTCGGCTGGCTACACGGCGCCGACGCCATCGTGCTGCCGAGTCGCTACGAACCCTTCGGGATCGTCGCACTGGAAGCGGCCGCGGCGGGCACCCCGCTGGTCACCTCCACCGCCGGCGGGCTCGGTGAAGCGGTGATCGACGGTGTGACCGGAGCGTCCTTCGAACCGGCCGACGTGGACGGACTCGTGCAGGCGGTGCGCGCGGTGCTCGACGACCCGGCCGCCGCGCAGGAACGCGCCTACGCCGCCCGCGAACGCCTGACCGCCGATTTCTCCTGGGATGTGGTGGCGGCCGAGACCGCGCAGGTGTACCAGTCCGCCAAGCGGCGGGTCCGGACGCCGCTCGGACGCCCGGTGATCACCATGCGTCCGCTGCCGGAACGGGATCCGAACCAGCCGGTCTGACCGGTCGGCTCACCGCTGCGGCGCGAAAACGAAGATCTCGCCGATCTGCGTGGCCACGACCACCTCGCCGTCGGCGCTGACCGAAGTGCCGGTCGTGGTGCCACTCGCACCGGGCAGCACGTCGGAGTCGAGGGTCCGTCCGGTCTCGGTGTCGAAGGTGATCAGGTTGAGGCCTTCGCCGATGGCCGCCACCGTGTAGCCGGTGTGGCCCGCGGTCTGGGCGGGCGTGCCGCGGTGGGCGAGATCCTTACGCTCCCAGGCCTGTTCGACAGTGTCGCCATGGTCGCGCAGGGCCAGCAGGTAGCCGTCGTCGCCGGCCGGGATGATCAGTCCGTCGCCGGAGACGGAGATGCCGCGACGCGGGGTCCACTCCAGCTGATGCACCCATTTGGTGCTGCCCTCGACGGCGTCGACGGCGATCAGCCGGTCGCTGTTGTCGCCGACGTAGACCGTGCTGCCGTCCGCCGACAAGGCCGGGCTGGTGGCGCTGCCGCCCTCGAGCATCTCGGCGCTCCACAGTTGCTCGATCTCGCCGTCGATGTAGCGCAACGCCACCAGGGAGGCCCTGGCATCACCCGGACGCCACACGGTCGCGTAGAAGCGCCCGGAGTCGGTGTCGATGGGCGAGACGTTGGCCACCGCGCAGTGCGGACCACCGGTCGGGCAGTCGGCCAGGCCCTCACCCGACGGCGGCCAGCTGAGAGCGGGAAGTTCGAGATGATCGGGCTGGCCGAGCAGCTGCGTGGTCGGGACAAGCCGCTGACCGGTCTGGCGCGACAGCACATCGATCTGGCCGGCCTGGGTGATGGTCAGCAGATTGCTGTCGCCGGTGAACTGCAACGAGACCGGCACGCCGGCCACCGCGGTGCGCCAGCGCGGCTGGCCCAGGTAGTTCATCGACGTCACGCCGCTGTCGTCACCGACATAGACATTGGTGAGGCCGTCGATCAGCGGCGGCGACGAGACGGCGTTCGGCCCCAGGGGGTTACAGAACCGTTTGCGACCGGTGGGCATCTGGAAGGAGAAGATATTGCAGCCCGACGGCGTACGGGTGGTGACGAACATCTGGCCCTCGGCCGCGACGCTCACCGGGGTCGCGATCGGCCCGCCCACCGGGCGTGACCACGTCAGCTCGAGCGCGTGCGCACCGGTGACGGGGCTGGTACCGCTGTTGCGGGCGTCGTGATGGGCGCCGGGCCAGCCGAGGCCGGGGCCGACGGTGATGTCGTCGACATCGGTGCCGCAGCCGGTGAGCACCACCGTGCCCACCGCCAGTAGCGCCGCCGCCGTATTCATCCGCAGCCGTGGCCGCCCGGATACAGCTCGTACGCTGCCGATTCGCACCTGCTGCTCTCCTTCACACGCGATCTGACGTGATCATCTCCCCGCGCGCCCGCGCGTGCCAGTGAGGTTAGCCGACGGGTATCGATCCGCTCGGGGCAGCACGTCAGTAGGCTGTGTGCGCGATAGGCGGACACACGACGGGAGAACAGTTCGTGACGAGCATGTGGGGCGCACCGTTGCGTTCACGGTGGCGGGGATCGCGGCGCCGCGATCCGCAGCAGGCACGCTTTCTCACCCTGGCCTCGCTGCGCTGGGTGATCGCCAACCGCGCCTACACGCCCTGGTACCTGGTGCGCTACTACCGGCTGTTCAAGTTCCGGCTGACCAACCCGCATATCGTGTTGCGCGGCATGGTGTTCCTCGGCCGGCGGGTGGAGATCCACGCGACCCCGGAACTGGGCCGGATGGAGATCGGCCGCTGGGTGCACATCGGCGACGGCAACGCCATCCGCTGCCACGAGGGTTCGCTGCGCATCGGCGACAAGGTGGTCTTCGGCAAGGACAACGTCGTCAACACCTACCTCGATATCGAGATCGGCGAATCGACCCTGGTCGCGGACTGGTGCTACATCTGCGACTTCGACCACAAGATGGACGACATCACCATGCCGATCAAGGATCAGGGCATCGTGAAGAGCCCGGTCCGCATCGGCCCGGACACCTGGATCGCGGCCAAGGTGACGGTGCTGCGCGAGACCCGCGTCGGACGCGGCTGCGTGCTCGGCGCGCACGCGGTGGTCAAGGGCGAGATCCCCGATTACTCCATTGCCGTCGGCGCCCCGGCGAAGGTGGTCAAGAACCGCAAGGCGGCCTGGGAGTCCGGTGCCGAACAGCGCGCGGCCTATCTGGCGGCGCTCGAAGACATCGAACGCAAGAAGAACGGCGCCCCGGCTCAGGCCTGAGCATCCGGGTCCGCCACCTGAGCGCCTGTTCCCGGCTGCGGGAGCGCACCGTTGTCGGTCCGATCCGTTACGGTCTGCCCCATGACGAGGTACGCGGCGCTGTTGCGCGGGATCGCCCCGATGAATCCGAACATGACCAACGACAAGCTCCGCGGCGTGTTCACCGGGCTCGGCTTCGAGGCGGTCGCCTCGGTGGTGTCGAGCGGCAATATCGTCTTCCGCACCGAGGAGTCCGACCCGGTCGAGCTCGAGGACCGGATCCAGCAGGCGCTCAACCAGGAGCTCGGCATTCCCGGCGGCACCATCATCCGCGATTACGACGAGCTGCGCACCCTGCTGGACTCCGATCCGTTCGAGGGCCTCACCCACGGCCGCGGCTCCTACCTGACCGCGACCTTCCGCAAGAGCACCAGCACGGAGCCGATCGAACTGCCCGACGCGCCCGATCCACTCACCCGCGTGGTCGGCTACGACCCCGCGGCACGGGTCTTCCTGTTCGTCGTCGACAACAGCACGCCGCGCACCGTCGATTTCATGGCGTGGCTGGAACGCACCTACGGCAAGGACATCACCACTCGCACCTGGCTGACGGTGCAGCGGGTGGTGAAGAAGATGGAAGCGATCGGCTGAGAACCCGGGCTGCGCGGCGATCATGCACGGGGCGTAACCCGGGGAGCTCACGAGAGCAGACGGGGTCGCGCGTCCGGGGTCGATCTCGCGCATGCCGTCCTCGGATGCGGTCGGCGCAGGTTCCTATCCGGTGCCGGGCCGAGCAGCAGACAGAGCGGCACACAGGAACACGGTGGCGTGGCGGCCGATGCGCGTGATCACGAGCGTATAGGGCTGGGAGCCGGTCGGTTTCAGGCGGCGGCGCAGCTGGTCCGGGTCGACATCGACGCCGCGCACCAGGATTTCCACTGCGCCGCAGTCCCGGCGGCGCAGCTCGGAGCGCAACGATTTCTCCCGGAAGTCCAGTTGGTCGAGCACCCGGAAGCCGCGCACGCCGTCGGGCACCCGGTCGCCGGTGAGGTAGGCGATACGCGGGTCGAGCTGCCAGAGACCATGTTTCGCCGCGTACTGGCGGACCAGGCCGGCACGGACGATGGCGCCGTCAGGGTCGATGATCCATTCGCCGGGGGCGCGTTCGGGGATGTCGTCGGTTTCGGCGTCGGTGAGGGTGGTGGTGTGGCCGGTCGACGACAGCACGGTCGCGCGGCGGGTGACGCCGGAGTCGGTCAGTCCCGGCGACCACAGGCAGGCTTCCCGGACCGAACCGTCGAGGGACACGACCTCGATCTCTCCGGGCCAGTCGAGGCTGTCGAAATCCAGTCCGGGGGCGCATTTCACGGCCAGATCACGACAGGGATAAGCGGCGAGAAGGTTCGGTAGCGGTGGTTGCAGTTTCGCCGGATCGTGCATTCGCCTGCCGTCGGCTCGGCGCGCTGGATCGGCGATGATCACAGTGTCTCGCGTACACGGCGACAACGCGTCCGCCTTGACCAGCAGCACATGTCGGGGGGTTAACGCGTCGTCGCCGGGCCGCCCGGCGGGTGCCGCCGACCGCGCGACGGACAACGCCGATCGGCCGAGATTGTGCCGCGCCATCGCGAGGCGAACCTCGTCCAGGTCACTGCCGATCACGGCCGGGCACACTCGCGCCAGCTCGGCCAGTTCCGCACCGATCGAGCAGGTCACATCGTGGACGGCGCGACCGGCGAGCCGGGCCGCCCGGTGCCGCGCCACCACCGTCGGCGTTGCCTGTTGCAGTGCGTCGTCGGTGAACAGCCAGTCCCCCGCATCGGCGAGTTTGGCGGCGGCCCGGCGGCGCAACCGCACGGTCTCGATCAGTGCCGCCGCCCGGTCGCCGTGGTCGCGGCGCACCCGCGCGAGATCCCGCAGGTGCGTCGCCGGGGTCAGCTCCAGCCGGTCCACGTCGGCCAGCGCGGCGGCGCCCGCCGCACCGGCCAGGAAGACGATGTCCTCGTGGCTGAAGCCGTAGCCCACTACTGGCCCGGGGCGCCCGGCTTCACGCCGGTGATCATGGCGTTGTAGAAGAACTGGCGCGGCACGACCCGGCGCATGACGTTCTCGTCCACCCAGCTCAGGCCCAGCCACGCCTTGTACATGGCCATCCGATAGCGCCAGGTGAGTTTTTCGGCGGGCACGGCGGCCTCGAAGGTGCGCACCGGCCAGCCCCACAGCGCCGCGGCGAACTCCTCGGTGTGCGCGGCGACCTCGACCGCGCCGGCCGAGCGGGCCATCGCCTCGAGCTGGTCGGGGGTGAAGGTGTGCAGGTCGACGACGGCCTCGAGGGCGGCGGCGCGGGAGGACTCGTCCAGTTCCTCCTGCGGACGGCGCCAGCTCGCCAGACCGGGCAGTTTGGTGAGGTTGGTGGTGGCGCCCCAGGTGATGCGGCCGAGCCAGCGCGCGTAGAAGTTGCCCGCGGTGGTGGGCTCGCCGGCGAAGACCAGGCGCCCGCCCGGCTTGAGCACGCGCAGGCATTCCTTCAGCGCGAGTTCGACATCGGGGATGTGGTGCAGCACGGCGTGGCCGACGACCAGGTCGAAGGTGTTGTCCTCGTAGGGAATGGTTTCGGCGTCGGCGACGCGGCCGTCCACGTCCAGCCCGAGGTTCTGCGCGTTGCGCAGCGCGACCTTCACCATGCCCGGCGACAGGTCGGTCACCGAACCGCTCTTGGCCACCCCGGCCTGCATCAGGTTCAGCAGGAAGAACCCGGTGCCGCAGCCGAGTTCCAGCGCCCGGCCGTAGGGCAGCGCCACCGGCCCGACCGCGGCGTCGAAGCGGCCGCGCGCGTACTCGATACACCGTTCGTCATAGGAGATCGACCATTTGTCGTCGTAGGTCTCGGCTTCCCAGTCGTGGTAGAGGACCTGGGCGAGTTTGGTGTCCTTGAGCGCGGCTTCGACCTCGGCCTCGGTGGCATGCGGGTTCGGCGCGGGGTCGTCGTGGCGTACCGTCATGGTGGCCTAGCCTAAACCCTCGCTATAGGGGCGTTCATACCAGTGGGTGGGATCGCGCGCGAGTCGGCTTATCAGCGTCCGACGAACTCCGCCGAGCCGGGTCCGTCGGCCAAATAAGAACGTGTTCCTATCAGGCGATCTTCGGTGCCGAACAGCTCCGACCATGCGATTCGGGCCCGATCGTGGCCGTGCGGGCCGGCCTCGAAGACCGCTTTCGCCGCCGCCAAGGCGCGGGCCGGGCCGTCCAGGAAACCGCGCGCCCACCCCACGGCGGCGGTGTAGACGTCGTCGGGTGCCACGACCTCGTCGACCAGTCCGAGGGCGCGCGCTTCGTCCGGTTCCACGAAGCGTCCGGTGTACACCAGATCCTTGGCCGCGCCTGGTCCGATGAGCGCGGTGAGCCTGCGAATACCGGCCAGCGGGATCAGGCCCGCCTTGATCTGCGGCAGCCCGAGCTTGACGTTGTCGCCGATGACGCGACGATCGGCGCCGAGTGCGAGCTCCAGACCCGAGCCGAGCGCATAACCACTGATCGCGGCCACCGTCGGCTGCGGCAGCCGGGCCAGGCAACCGAGGGCGTGCTGGAGGTCGGCGGCGACGGCGGCGGCCTGCTCGGCCGAGAGCGCGGCCAGCTCGGCGAGGTCGTCGCCGGCGCAGAAGACGCGCTCGTCGCCGTAGACGACCACCGCCCCGATCCCCGGATCCTCGCCGATGTCGTGGGCCGCGGTGGCCAGCTCCCGTACCACCTGAATGTTCAGCAGGTTCATCGGCGCACGGGCGATACGCAGCACCGCCACCCGGCGTCCGGTATCGCCGTCCAGCTCGTCCACGGTCACGAATTCGGCCATGGCTGGCAACCTACCGGGTGCGCGCCGGATCTCTCATTCGCGTGTGGAGCCTTGCAGTTTGCGCTGATCGGGGAGGTCGTCGAAGTAGCGGGCGCAGTCGGGGAAGCTGAGCGCCTTCCTGCCCTCGGCGGCGCTGAACACCGGTTCGATCGGATCGATATCGCGTTCGGCGGCCAGGATCTCGGCAGTGGAGGCGTAGCCGGCCAGCGCGTCCAGTTGGGCCCAGGTGGGCGGCAGCAGGATGTCGGATCCGGCCCGCCAGCGGTCCAGCGCGTCGGCCGGGGTGCGCCACTGGACCTCGTCGGCCTCGGAGGTGGCGCCGTCGGCGCGCTGGCCGTCCGGCAGCACCGCGACGAAGAAGCGGGTGTCGTAGCGGCGCTTCTCCACCTCGGGGGTGATCCAGTTGGCCCACGGGCGCAGCAGATCGGCGCGCAACACCAGGTTCTCCTCGACCAGGAACTGCGCCAGCGACAGCTCACGCCGCTCCAGCTTGCCCCTGGCCGCGCGATAGCCGGTGGTATCGGCGACGACCTGATCGGCGGCCGGACCGGCCAGCAGCACTCCGCACTCTTCGAAGGTTTCCCGCACCGCGGCACAGACCAAAGCCTGCGCGCGCGGCTCGGTGGTGCGGAAACGTTCGGCCCACCACGCGGGTTCCGGTCCGGCCCAGGCGATGTCGGCGGTCGCGTCGGAGGGGTCGACGCCGCCGCCGGGGAATACGGTCATGCCCGCGGCGAAGGCCATGGCTCCCACGCGGCGCTGGAGGAACACCTCGGGGCCGGTGGCCCCGTCACGCACCAGCATCACCGTCGAAGCGTCCTTGGGCAGCACCACATCACTCATTCCTGCACCCTAACGCCCGCTTGGGGAGCGGCGGTGCGACGGCGTCGGTTCACCACCGGCCGAGGACGCGCACCGAGCTCAGCGCGAGCGATGCTTGCCGAAGCGGCGGGCCCGGCGGGCGAAGTAGCGTCCGTCGACGCGGTCGAGCGCGATGGACTGGCTGAACGCTTCGCTGAGGTTCTCGGCCGTCAGGACATCCGACAGCAGCCCCTGCGCGACCACCGAGCCCTCGTTGAGGAGCAGACCATGGGTGAACCCCGGCGGAATCTCCTCCACGTGGTGGGTGACGAGCACGATCGCCGGTGCGTCCGGGTCGGCGGCCAGGTCGCCCAGGCGCTCCACCAGTTCCTCGCGCCCGCCGAGATCCAGGCCGGCGGCCGGCTCGTCGAGCAGCAGCAGTTCCGGGTCGGTCATCAGCGCACGGGCGATCAGCACGCGTTTGCGTTCCCCCTCGGAGAGGGTGCCGTAGGTGCGGTCGGCCAGGTGCTCGGCGCCGAGGCTTTCCAGCATGTCGATGGCGCGGTCGGTGTCGACGTCGTCGTAGCGTTCACGCCAGCGGCCGAGCACCGCGTATCCGGCCGAGACCACCAGATCGCTGACTTTCTCCTCGCGCGGCACGCGGCCCGCTACCGCGGCCGAGGACAATCCGATGCGCGGCCGCAGTTCGCTGACGTCGACCTTGCCGAGCACCTCGCCGAGCAGATGCGCGATGCCCGAGGTGGGGTGCACCTCCGCAGCGGCCATCCGCAGCAGTGAGGTCTTGCCCGCGCCGTTGGGGCCGAGCACGACCCAGCGTTCGTCGAGCTCGACCTGCCAGGTGACCGGGCCGACGAGGGTGTGGCCCGAGCGGCGGATGGTGACGTCGGTGAAATCGATGAGCAGATCGGGATCCGGTTGCGGCACGCGCTCCATCTTGGCCCAAAACCCAGACGGCCGTACGACCGGCCCGCGTACCCGCGGTGACAGATACCGGCCGATTCAGTGGGTGAGCAGGCCGGGTGTGGCGATCACCGTCATCGAACCGGGTGCCACCTCGGTGAACCCGGCATCGCGAACCGCCACCGCCGTGCCGTCGGCCACCGCGCGGCTCAACTCGGCCCAGTGTTCGGGTCCGGATTCGCGCACCGCGCACGCGAACTCGCGCTCGGCCCAGACTCGCGCGGCCGATTCCGGCAGCGCACCGGCCAGCAGCATGCTCGCGTGCCCCACCTGGGCGGCGGCTTTGCCGAGGGTCATGTCCAGGGCCGAATTCACCCACAACACGGGCAGTTCGGGGTCCGGCGGCCCGGGGTCGTCGTGCTCGATATCGGTGCCGCCGATCTGCAACTTCCGGATCCGCGGATCGATCTGCCCGACCGGTCCCGGCACCAGCGCACGGGCCAGGGCGCCGGCCGACTCCACGGTGACGCCGTCGACCTCGTTCGCCGCGGCCCACTGCGCTCCCCGCGCCCGGCGGGCGACCTTGCGGATCCGCGACCGTTTCCAGGCCAGATACCGATCGGCCCATTCCCCGCCGGGGCCGACCCGTGGGTCCAGGCACAAGGCCACCGCGGCCGCCGCCGCGGCCGCCAGCAGCGCACTGCGGGGCGGCGGCTCGGCCTTGGGCAGGTACAGCACCATCTGCATGGCCTGCACCATGGCCGGATCGCCGGGGTCGCCCGAACCGCCGTATCCGGTGGCGAGCTCGGCATGTCTGGCGGCGAAATCGCCATCGGTCGCCCGTGGTTCGGCGGGCACGGTACCGGCGACCGCCTCTACCGAGGCGGCCGACTCCGGGATGTCGGTCATACCCGCGCCTCAGCCCAGCGGAACTCGCCGCAGCAGCCCGTCCATGGCGTCGGCCGCCTCGACCTCGTCCCGGGTGACGCCGAGAATGAACAGCACTGCGTCCAGGTAGGGATGCGAGAGCGCGGCATCGGCGATCTCACGCAACGCCGGCTTGGCATTGAAGGCGACACCGAGGCCAGCGGCATTGAGCATGTCGATATCGTTGGCGCCGTCGCCCACCGCGACGGTCTGCTCCATCGGCACGCCGGCTTCGGCGGCGAACTTACGCAGGGCGGTGGCCTTGGCGGCGCGGTCGACGATATCGCCGACCACCCGCCCGGTGAGTTTGCCGTCGACGATCTCGAGGGTGTTGGCCTGCACGAAGTCCAGTTCCAGATCGTGCGCCAGCGGTTCGATCACCTGACGGAAGCCGCCGGAGACCACGCCGCAGCGGAAACCGAGCCTGCGCAGGGTGCGGATGGTGGTGCGGGCGCCCGGCGTGAGCTCGATCCGTTCGGCGACCTCCTCGATCACCGATTCGTCGAGTCCCTCCAGGGTCGCCACCCGCTGGCGCAGCGATTCGCCGAAGTCGATCTCGCCGCGCATGGCCGATTCGGTGACCCGGCGGACCTCGTCCTCGACACCGGCGTGCGCGGCCAGCATCTCGATGACCTCACCCTGGATCAGCGTGGAGTCGACGTCGAAGACGATGAGCCGCTTGGCCCGGCGCGCCAGTCCGGCCCGCTCCACCGCGACGTCGACCTGCTCGGCCACCGCGACGTCGGCCAGCGCGGTGCGCAGCCGGGAATCGGTGTCATCGCCGGTGTCGGCGGCGGAGACCATCAGCTCCATGCCGGTCACCGGGTAGTCGGCGACACCGCGGATGGCGTCGATATTGGCGCCGAGTGTGGCGAGCTGGCGGGAGACGGCGCTGAAGGCGCGGGCCGTCACGGGTGCGCCGAGGATCACCACAGCGTGGGTGGGCACCGGCGCACGGGCGGGCTCGGCGTCGATGTCCACGTCGACGTGCATGCCGACGGTGTTCATCGCCTCTTCGAGCTCGTCTTGCAGTTCTTCGGGATCGTTCGGGCAGGTCACCAGAACACCGAGGGTCAGCCGGCCCCGGATGACGACCTGCTCCACGTCCAGCAGGCTGACCTGATGTCGCGACATCGCGGTGAGTAGCACCGAGGTCACACCGGGCCGGTCGGGCCCGGTGACGGTGACGAGAACTGTGGTGTCTGCCAACCCTGCGCTCCAGTCTGTGCTAACGCAGAAGCGGCGTACAACGGATACCCCGAGGGGGCCGCCGACGCCGCGACTACGAATGGTCCGCTGCGCATGCACCCGCTGGTCACCCCAGCAGGTGCACACTCATCCGGAATGGTGTCTTCCGCCGTTACTTGGTCAGGGCCGCGCCTTCATGCACCTCGGTGGCATGCTTGCCCGAACCCCAGCCGACGTGGGCCTCGGCCCGCATCCGCTCGACCATGTGCGGGTAGTGCAGCTCGAAGGCCGGACGCTCGGACCGGATGCGCGGCAGCTCGTAGAAGTTGTGCCGCGGCGGCGGGCAGGTGGTGGCCCACTCCAGCGAGTTGCCGTAGCCCCACGGATCGTCGACGGTGACGACCTCGCCGTAACGGTAGCTCTTGAACACGTTCCACAGGAACGGCAGCATCGAGGCGCCCAGCACGAACGCGCCGATGGTCGACACCGTGTTCAGCGTGGTGAAACCGTCGCTGGGCAGGTAGTCGGCGTAGCGACGCGGCATGCCCTCGGCACCCAGCCAGTGCTGCACCAGGAAGGTGGTGTGGAAGCCGATGAAAGTGGTCCAGAAGTGCCACTTGGCCAGGCGCTCGTCCATCATCCGGCCGGTCATCTTCGGGAACCAGAAGTAGATGCCGGCGTAGGTGGCGAACACGATGGTGCCGAAGAGCACGTAGTGGAAGTGCGCGACCACGAAGTAGGAGTCGGTGACGTGGAAGTCCAGCGGCGGGCTGGCCAGGATGACGCCGGACAGACCACCGAAGAGGAAGGTGACGATGAAGCCGATGGAGAACAACATCGGCGATTCGAACGTCAACTGGCCCTTCCACATGGTGCCGATCCAGTTGAAGAACTTCACACCGGTCGGGACCGCGATCAGGAAGGTCATGAACGAGAAGTACGGCAGCAGCACCGCGCCGGTGGCGTACATGTGGTGCGCCCACACCGCGATGGACAGCGCGGCGATACCGAGGGTCGCGTAGACCAGGGTGGTGTAACCGAAGATCGGCTTACGGCTGAAGACCGGGAAGATCTCGGAGACGATGCCGAAGAACGGCAGCGCGATGATGTACACCTCGGGGTGGCCGAAGAACCAGAACAGGTGCTGGTAGAGCAGGATGCCGCCGGTGGCCGGATCGTAGATGTGGCCGCCCAGGTGGCGGTCGTAGGCCAGGCCGAACAGGGCGGCGGTCAGCAGCGGGAAGGCCAGCAGGACCAGGACGCTGGTGACGGCGATGTTCCAGGTGAAGATCGGCATCCGGAACATGGTCATACCGGGGGCGCGCAGGCAGACGACGGTGGTGAGCATGTTGACGCCACCGAGGATGGTGCCAAGACCCGAGACGGCGAGGCCGAGGATCCACAGGTCGGTGCCGACGCCCGGCGAGTGCAGGATGTCGGTCAGCGGGACGTAGGCCGTCCAGCCGAAGTCAGCGGCGCCGCCGGGGGTGATGAAGCCCGCGGTCGCCATGGTGGCGCCGAACGCGTACAGCCAGTAGCTGAAGGCGTTCAGTCGCGGGAAGGCGACGTCGGGGGCGCCGATCTGCAGCGGCAGGATGATGTTGGCGAAGCCGAACACGATCGCGGTCGCATAGAACAGCAGCATGATCGTGCCGTGCATGGTGAACAGCTGGTTGAACTGTTCGGGCGAGAGGAACTGCAGACCCGGGCGCGCCAGCTCGCCACGCATCATCAGCGCCATCAGGCCGCCGATGAGGAAGAAGACCATCGACGTCGTCAGGTACATGACGCCGAGGACCTTCGGGTCGGTCGTGGTGACCATCTTGTAGATGAACGACCCCTTGGGACCGGTCCGCGCCGGAAAAGGCCGAGTCGCTTCTAATTGAGGGACTGGCTGGGGCTCTACGGCAGTCACTGATCCTCCTGAAGGTGCCTTTAGGTCGCTCCGCAGGCTCCACTGTCAGCATGTGTCCGGTGGCGCCCGGGCACACGACGGTTAGCTTGCGCTCTTCGAATCGTAAACCGTGCTGCCGCAGGCGACCGAGCGGGTCCTACTCTGTGTCGTATTCGCGGCCCGCCGATGCCTGTTTCCGCTGCCCCGCCATGGTGTGTCGACCCGGCGCGGACCGATGAGTCCGGCTCGCCCGCATCGTCTCTATCGATGGACATCGCCGCTGATCCCGGCGGCACACACATCGAGGAGAGGCACCGATGGCACCGAACGCAGCGCACCGGCCCGGCGATCCCTGTTGGGTCGACGTCTACAGCTCCGACCCCGAGCGCACGATCGACTTCTACGGCGAACTGTTCGGCTGGACCGCCGAACGCGACGACGACTTCGGCGGCTACATCACCTTCCGCTCCGGCGGTAAGGCCGTCGGCGGCGGGATGGGCCGCATGCCCGATGACCCCGACAGCCCGGACCAGTGGACGGTCTACCTGGCCGTCGAGAACGCCGAGGCGACCGCTGAGGCCGCCGTCGCGCACGGCGGGCAGGTCGTGGTGGCGCCGATGGCGGTCGGCGATCTCGGGTCGATGGCGATCCTGGGCGACGCCGCGGGCGCTGGGGTCGGCATCTGGCAGGCCGGCACCTTCGGCGGATTCGAGACCGCCGGGCTGGTCGAGGGCGGACAGTGGCGCGACCATCACGGCGCGCCGTCCTGGTTCGAACTCACCACCGGCGATTTCAGCGGCTCGGTCGAGTTCTATCGGGCCGTCTTCGGCTGGGACGACCTGTTCCCGATCTCCGACGCCCCGGAGTTCCGCTACAGCACGCTGCATTCCACCAGCCCGATGCTCGGTGGGGTGATGGACGGCTCGACTTTCCTGCCGCCGGGTTCCCCGGGCGGGTGGTCGGTGTATTTCGGCGCCGACGACGTCGACGCCACCGTCGCGAAGGCGGTGCGGCTGGGCGCGACGGTGACCGCGCCCGCCGAGGACACCCCCTACGGGCGGCTGGCCACCCTCGTCGACCCGAACGGCGCGCGATTCAGTCTCGGCGGCGACAAGGGCTGAGCACCGGCCGACCTCACCTGCGGATCGGGGGTGCGCGCATGTACCCTCACCGGCATGCCGGTGAGCGCGATGGGTCATGGACGCACCCGAATCCGCACGATCATGGGTGCCGTCGTCGTCGGCTGCGCCGCGGTGCTCGGCGCGGGTTGCGCGACGCCCGCCGATGATTCGGCCTCGATCATCCGCACCACCACCAATATCGCCGGTGCGGGCGTGGTCGGGCTCGAGCGCGACACCGCGCACGCGTGCAGCCTGCCCACCGCGCCCGATCCGTCCGCCGGCGCCACCCGCACCGTCACCCATCCGTTCGGCGTCACCGAGGTGCCCGCCGACCCGCAGCGCATCGTGGTGCTGAGCACCGCGGCGCTGGACGCGGTGTGCGCGGTCGGGCTGTGGGAGCGGGTGGTCGGTGCCGCCACCGTGGAGGGCCCGAGCCCGCAGCCGAGCTACCTCGGCACGGGCATCTCCGAGATCCCGGGCGTCGGCACGGTGGCCCACCCCGATCCGAACCTGATCGCGGCCCTGCACCCCGATCTCATCATCGGTGACCTGCCCGCGGCGGGCGCCGATTTCGGTGCGCTGTCGGGGATCGCGCCGACGGTGCTGATCGGCGACAAGAGCGACTGGCAGGACCAGTTCAGCACCCTCGCGGCGGCGCTGGGGCGCTCCGATGCCGCGGAGACGGCGCTGGCGAACTTCCGCACCGAGGCGGCCGACGCCGGAAACGCCGTGGCCGCCAACCTCACTCAGGCCTCCATCGTCCGATTCACCGCCGACGGCACCAGGGTGCTCGGCAGCGAGACCATGCCCGCGCAGGTGCTCGCCGCCACCGGCGCCCATCGGCCGACCGCGCAGCGCGGCAGCTCGTTCGACGTCGACGAGTCCGATCTGACGCCGGTGGAAGGCGACCTGATCTATGTCATGTTCGCCGGCCAGGACGGCCGCGAGCACGGCGAGTCGGTGCTGCGTTCGGACGAGTGGAAGGCGCTCGGCGCCGCCACCGACCGCCGGGTGTTCGCGGTGGACGACACCATCTGGCACACCCAGGGCCTCACCGCGGCCCGCGCCGTCCTCACCGATCTGCGCAACACCCTCAACGCCTACGTCAACGACTGACCTCGGCTCGCCGACGCCACCCTTGGTGGGCAAACCGCCACCCTGAGAGGGTGCGCGCCCGCGCCTTGGGGTGCTGCCGCCACGGCCTCCCGGCGGCGAGAGTGGAAGACAACGAACAGCGCCTTCCATTTCTCCGAGGGGAACACCATGCACACTCCAGTCGCATCGCACACCGGCAACGTCACCGTGCTGCCGACAGCCCGGACCGCCGCGGTCGACCCGGAGGCGGTCGTGGTGTCCGCCGCGGATGTCTCGCTGTCCTACGCCGAGCTGGACAGCTGGTCGAACCGACTGGCCCGGCTGCTGCTCGAGATCGGGGCGGGACCGGGGATCCGCGTCGCGATCGCCGTCGACGAGCCGGTGGAGGCCGTGGTCGCCGAACGCGCCGTCGTCAAGATCGGGGCGATCCCGATGGCGATGGGCGAGGGCGAGTCCACTGCCTTCGGCACCGGTCTCGGTGTCACCACCAAGCAGGAGCGTCCGCAACTGGACGACCGGATCAGCTGGCTGGTGCTCGATGACCGGTCGACCTTGCAGCGCTATCTGGCAGGCTCCGACCAGCCGCTGACCGAGGCGGATTTCGCGGTCGTCGCGCGCTCGGCCTGATCGGCGTTTTCTCCTCGGCGCGCGGCGCGGCCCGGTCCGGAAATTCGTGGGCGCGCAGTGTGGCCGATCCGCCCACGGCGCGCCGCGCGCCGGTTCACACTGGACTTGCCGTGTTGTTGCTGCGCGGCGAGTACTACCACCACCGCGGTAGCTCGGGGGCGACTGCCTCGGTCGGCTACAGCGCGGTCGGAACGTAGGACTTCCATGACACAGCTATCCTCCGCACCCACCGACTCCGCACCCGCTCTCCCGGCGGGCGCGTTCCCGCTCTCTGCCGCCCAGCGCGGGATCTGGTTCGCCCAGCACGTCGCGGGCGATACCCCGATTTCGATCGCCCAGTACATCGAGCTGGCCGGGCCGATCGACGCGAAGACCTTGGCGGGGGCGGCACGGCAAGCCGGACGCGAGTTCGGCACGGGGTACCTGCGGCTGATCGAGGTCGACGGACATCCGTTCCAGGTCGTCGATTCCACCCTGGACGACAGCATCCTCGAACTGGACCTGCGCGGGGAGCCGGACCCGGAGGCCGCAGCACACACCTGGATGCGCGCCGAATATTCCGCACCACTGGAACTGACCAGGGACCGGCTGGTGCGGATGGCACTGCTGCGGCTGGCCGACGAACGCTGGTACTGGTACTCACGCATCCACCACATCGTGCTCGACGGCATGGGCGCGCTGGCCATGGTGCAACGCACCGCCGAGGTCTACAACGCGGCCGTCGACGGTGCGCAGGCGCCGCCGTGCAAGGCCGAGGATCTGCGCCGCATCGTCGACGCCGACCTGGCCTATCGCAGCTCCGAGCGGTTCGCCGCCGACCGTGAATACTGGCGTGAGCATCTGGCCGGGATGGCCGATCCGGTGAGCCTGGCCGGGCGCACCGCCGAGGTGGACGCGCATCCGGCCCGCGTGGCGGGTGCGCTGCCGGCCGAGACGGCGGCGCTGCTGGACGAGGTTGCCGAGGCGGCGGGTTCCGGTATGGCGCCGACGGTGGTGGCCGCGTTCGCCGCCTACCTGTCGGCGCTGACCGGCGCCGCCGAAGTGGTGCTCAGCCTGCCGGTATCGGCGCGGATCACCGCCACGCTGCGGCGTTCGGGCGGGATGATCGCCAATGTGGTCCCGCTGCGGCTGAGCCTGTCGCCGGCCATGACGGTGGGTGCGACGATCCTTGCCGCGCAGAGCGAGCTGACCGGCGCGCTGCGGCGCCAGCGATACCGGCAGGAAGACATCGTCCGCGATCTGGGCTGGTCCATGGACGAGGCCGCGTCCTTCGGCCCGACGGTGAATCTGATGATGGCCGACACCAGGATCACGCTGGGCTCGGTCGTCGGCCGGCTCCATGTGCTCACCTCCGGATTGATCGACGATCTGTTCGTCAACCTGTATCCCGGTGTCGGCGGGGAGAGCACCCACATCGATTTCCAGGCCAACGCCAACCTCTACAGCGACACCGAGCTGGCGGCCCACCACGAACGGTTCCTGCTGTTCCTGCACCGATTCCTGGCGGCAGGGGTCGACGCACCGCTGGCCGCCATCGAGCCGCTGACCTACGCCGAGCAGGGCGAGCTGGTGCCCGCGCACGGCCCGGCCGGCGGCAGCAAGCGCACTTTGCCCGATCTCCTCGCCGCGGTGCGCGACCCGGCGGCGGTGGTACTGGTGGGTGGCGCGGCGCGGATGACCTACCGGGAGGTCGACGAGTACACCAACCGGCTGGCCCGAGTGCTGATCGCGGCCGGGGCCGGACCCGAACGCGGTATCGCCACGGCCATCCCGCGTTCGGTGGAATCGGTGCTGGCGATGTTCGCGATCGCGAAGACCGGCGCGGCGTTCGTGCCCATCGACCCCACCTATCCGGTGGACCGTATCGAGCACATGCTCGATGACAGCGGGGTGGTCGCCGGCGTCACGGTGGCCGACGCACGCCAAGCACTACCGCAGCACGTGGACTGGCTGGTGCTCGACGACTTGGCCACCGCCGAATCGGTGGCCGCGCAGGATCCGGCGCCGGTCCGGGACGCCGACCGGCGCGCACCGGTGCACCTGGATCAGGTCGCCTACATCATCTACACCTCCGGTTCCACCGGTCTGCCCAAAGGTGTGCTGGTCACCCATCGCGGTCTGGCCGATCTGGCCGCGGGCTCGGGTGCGGGCTTCGGCGTGGACTCCGATGCTGTTGTCGCCCATGCCGTCTCGCCCAGCTTCGACATCTCGGTGGAGGAGATTCTGATCGCCTACACCGCCGGTGCGACGCTGGTGGTCGTGCCGCCCGCCGCGTTCGCGGGCGAGGGGCTGGCCGAGGTGCTGCGCACCTTCGAGGTCACCCATCTCAATGTGACGCCGACGGTGGTGGGATCGCTGGATCCGGCGACGCTGCCGCGGCTGCGGACGGTGGTCGTCGGCGGTGACGCCTGCCCGCCGGAGCTGGTGACCACCTGGGCGGGCCGCGCGCTCATCAACGGGTACGGGCCGACCGAGACCACCGTCACCGCCACCCTCACCGCGCCGATGACACCCGGCGCCCCGGTCACCATCGGCAGCCCGGCCCGTGCGGTGCGTGCGGTGGTACTCGACCCGTGGCTGCGTCCGGTGGCGCCCGGCGCCGTCGGTGAGCTGTATCTCGCGGGCCCCGGGGTGGCGCGCGGCTATCACCGGCGGACCGGACTGACGGCGAGCAGGTTCGTCGCCGACCCCTACTCCCCCGGCGAGCGCATGTATCGCACCGGCGATCTGGTGCGCTGGATCGCGGCGCATGGGCGGCACGAGCTGGAATATCAGGGCCGCAGCGATTTCCAGGTCAAAATCCGTGGGTTCCGGATCGAACTCGGCGAAATCGATGATGCGCTGCAACGGCAACCGGGCGTGGAGTTCGCCTTGACCGTCGGAGCCGAAACACCCGCGGGCGCACCTGCTCTGGTGTCGTATGTGCTGGCCGCCGATGATGTGCATCCGGAGGCCCTGCGGGCGGCGGCGGGCCGGATCCTGCCCGCCTACATGGTGCCCGCGGTGGTCATGATGCTCGACCACGTCCCGCTCACGCCGCTCGGCAAGGTGGACCGGAAAGCACTGCCCGCGCCCGATTTCACCGTGAAGCAGACCACCGGCCGACCACCGTCCACTCCCGCCGAGCACACGCTCGCCGCCCTGTTCGCCGAGGTGCTCGGCCTGGACGCGGTCGGCGTCGACGACAGCTTCTTCGCCCTCGGCGGCGACAGCATCGTCTCCATCCAGCTGGTGTCGCGAGCCAAGGCGGCCGGGCTCGGGTTCAGCGCACGCGATGTGTTCGAGCGCAAGACGGTGGCCGCGTTGGCCGCTGTCGCCACCGAGGTGGCATCGGAGCGGGTGGACGAGTTGCCCGGTGGCGGGGTGGGAGCGGTGGATCTCACGCCGATCGTGTGGGCGATGGTGGAGCATGGGCGCCCGTGGCATCGGTTCGCCCAAGCGGTGCTGATCGGGCTGCCGGACGGGTTCACGAGGGATCGGTTGAGTGCGGCGCTGCGGACTGTCGTCGACCGTCACGATGTGATGCGGTCGACGTTGCGGCGGGTCGGCGATGAGTGGGAATGGGTTGTCGCCGAACCGGGTTCGGTGGATATCGACGCGTTGGTCGACGTCATCGAGGCCGGGCCGGAGCCCGCGACCACCTGCGAGCGCGCGCTCCAGGACGCCGCCGACCGGCTCGATCCCGAGGCCGGGGTTGTCGGGCGCTTTGTCATCATCGAGCACGGCGACGCCGAACCGCTGTGCTGGCTGGTGCTGCATCACCTGGTCACCGACGGCATCTCGTGGCGGATCCTGCTGCCGGATCTGGCCATCGCGGCCGCGGGTGGCGAGCTCGCGCCGGTGGGCACCTCGTTCCGGCGCTGGGCGCACGCCCAGACCGAGCAGGTCGCCGCCCGCGCGGCCGAACTTCCGGTGTGGCAACGCATCCTGTCGACCGACGATCCCGCGATCGGCCGCCGCGTCCTGGATCCCGCCGTCGACGTCGTCGCCACCATGGGCCGCCATCAGATGACGATCCCGGCCGACGTCGCCGATGCCGCGGTGACCACGGTGCCCGATCGTTTCCATTGCGGCGCCGACGATGTGCTGCTCGCCGCACTGACGCTGGCGCTGTGCCGATGGCGCAACCGCACCGGCGCGCTGATCACCCTCGAGGGGCACGGGCGGGCCGAGGAGATCCTGCCCGGCGCCGATGTCGCGCGCACCGTCGGCTGGTTCACCAGCGTGTACCCGGTGGCGATCGACTTGGCCGGTATCGACCTCGACGACGCGTTCGCCGGTGGGGCCGCCGCGGGCGCCGCGGTGAAGGCGACCAAGGAACAGTTGCGCGCGGTCCCGGACAAGGGCGTCGGCTACGGCATGCTGCGCTACCTCGACCCGCAAACCGCTGCCGCACTGTCGGATACACCGCAACCGCAGCTCGGATTCAACTACCTCGGCCGTGCCGGGACCGCCACCTCCGGCGCGTGGCTGCCGCGCCGCTTCGCCGCCACCCAGGACGAGCACGCACCGCTGCCCGCCGTGGTCGATATCAATGCCGTGCTGACCGCGGGCGGATTGGAGGTGACCTGGGACTACGCGAGCCACCTGCTCGATGCCGGCGAAGTGGCCGAACTCGCCGAGCTGTGGAGCGCGGCCCTGCGCGCGCTGGTCGCGCAGGCCCGGACACCGGGCGCCGGTGGGCGCTCGCCGTCGGACTTCGACCTCGTCACCCTCACCCAATCCCAGATCGACGACTGGGAGCGGCACTACCCCGGCCTGGTGGATGTGTGGCCGCTGTCGCCGTTGCAGTACGGGCTGCTGTTCCATGCCCGCTACGACTCCGATACCGCCGACGGCTACACGGTGCAGTCGCTGCTCACCCTCGCCGGCGTCGTCGACGCCGACCGGCTGCGCAGCGCCGCGCAGGCGCTGGTGGACCGGCACGAGAACCTGCGGGTGGCGTTCACCGAAACCGCGGACGGTCCACGTCAGTTGGTGCTCGGCGCGGCGGAGGTGGGCTGGCAGGAGATCGACCTCACCCATACCGCCGATGACGCCGAACGCGAGCGGGAACTGAGCAGGCTGATCGCCCTGGACGCGAACACCCGCTTCGATCTCACCCGTCCGCCGCTGCTGCGGTTCACCCTGATCCATCTCGCGCCGGACATCTACCGGTTGATCATGACCAACCACCACCTGGTGCTGGATGGCTGGTCGACGCCGCTGCTGGTGCGCGAGCTGCTGACGCTCTACGTCACCGCGGGCGACACCACCGCGTTCGCACCCGCCCGGTCCTACCGCGAATTCCTGGCCTGGCTGGCCGAACAGGATCAGGACGCCTCGATCCAGGCGTGGTCGCGCTACCTCGCGGGCGTCGACACCCCCACCCGGGTGGTCGCGTCGCTGGCCGATATCGAATCCCCGCGGACCGCCGAGATCTCCGCCGAACTCACCGCGCAAACCCTCGCCCGGCTCGAATCGGCGGCGCGCGACTGCGGGGCGACGGTCAACACGATGGTGCAGGCGGCGTGGGCCATGCTGCTGGCCATGCTCACCGGCCGCACCGACGTGGTGTTCGGCGGCACGGTGTCGGGCAGGCCGCCCGAACTCGCCGGCGTGGAGGACATGGTCGGGCTGTTCATCAACACCCTGCCCGTGCGGGTGCGGTTCGCGCCGGGCGAGTCGGTCGCGGACCTGCTCGCTCGCATCCAGGCCGATCAGGCCCGGCTGCTCGACCATCAGCATGTCGGGCTCGCCGCCATCCATCAGGCCGTCGGACTGCCCGAGCTGTTCGACACGCTGGCGGTATTCGAGTCGTATCCGATCGATCGGGAAGCACTATCGCAGGCCCTCGACATCGCCGGGATGCGGGTGCTCGATGTGGCGGGCACCGATGCCACGCCGTATCCGCTGAACCTCATGGTGATTCCGCTGCGCGGGCTCGACGGCCGCGATTCGCTGCGGATCACCCTGAAATACCTCGCCGACCACTTCGACGCGAGTGAGGCGGGCCCGCTGCTGGATCGTTTCGTCCGCCTGCTCATCCAGCTCGCCGACGATCCCCGGCGTCCGGTGGCGCGGTTGCGCTACTGCGACGACGTCGAACTCGCCGCGCTCGCACCGGTGCAGGGCCCGCCGTCGGCGCCGCAGCGGCCGCTGCCCGACATCCTCGCCGACGGCGCCCGCATCGACAGCGCCGCCATCGCGGTGGACGCGGGCGAGCTCACCATGAGCTACGGCGATCTCGATGCCTGGTCGAACCGGTTCGCCCGGGTGCTGCTGCGGCGCGGCGTCGGCCGCGAGGTGTTCGTGGTGCTGGCCTTGACCCGTTCGCTGGAGTCGGTGGTGGCGGTGTGGGCGCTGGCCAAGACGGGCGCGGCGTTCGTGCCGCTGGATCCGAGTCATCCGGTGGAGCGGATCGAGCACATGCTCACCGATTCGAAGGCACCGATCGGCGTCACCGTCACCGAGATCGGCGAGACCCTGCCCGGCACCATCGACTGGCTGCTGCTCGACGACCTGCCCACCATGCGCCGCGCCATGACCGTCTCGGCCGACCCGATCACCGACGACGAGCGCGGCGGCCCGATCGACCTGGACCAGACGGCGTACCTGATCTACACCTCCGGCTCGACCGGGAAGCCGAAGGCCGTCCTGGTGAGCCACCGCGGTATCGCGAATCTCGCTGCGGGCAAACGCGAATCGCTCGGTATCGACCCGTCGGCGGCGGTATTGCAGGTGGCCTCGCCGAGTTTCGACGCGTCGGTGTCGGAGCTGGTGATGGCCCACAGCGCGGGCGCGCGGCTGGTGGTCGCGCCGCCGCAGGTGTACGGCGGCAACGAACTCCAGCGCCTGCTGCGCACCCGGCGGGTCAGCCACGCGGTGATCACGCCGTCGGCGTTGGCCACCATGGAACCGACGGACCTGCCGCAACTACGGGTGCTGGCCGTCGCCGGAGAGGCCGCGACCCCGGAACTGATCGCGCGCTGGGCCCCGGACCGGCGCATGGTGAACGTCTACGGCCCCACCGAGTTCAGCGTGTGGGCGACCGGTCCCGCCGAACTCACCGCGGGAGCGCCGATCACCATCGGCGGGCCCATCCGTGGCGCGTCGGCGCTGGTGCTCGACACCTGGTTGCGTCCGGTGCCGGTCGGTGTCGCGGGCGAGCTGTACCTGGCCGGACCGGCGCTGGCCCGCGGCTACTTCAACCGGCCCGCCTTGACCGCGGGGCGGTTCGTCGCCTATCCGTCGGGCGATCCGGGCGAGCGGATGTACCGCACCGGCGACATGGTGCGGTGGGTGCGCGACGGCGACTCCGAGGTTGCGCTGGAGTATTTGGGGCGCAGCGATTTCCAGGTGAAGATCCGTGGTCTACGCATCGAACTCGGCGAGATCGACGCGGTGCTGTCGGCGGTCGAGGACGTCGAGTACGCGGTCACCATCGGCCGGGCCGGACCGGCCGGGGCGACGGTGCTGGTGTCGTATGTGCTGCCCGTGACCGGTACGACGCTGGACCCGGAACAGCTGCGTGCCCGGGTCGCCGCCGAACTGCCCGGCTACATGGTGCCCGCCTATCTGGTGGTGCTGGACGAGATCCCGTTGACGCCGGTCGGCAAGCTGGATCGCGCCGCCCTGCCGGTGCCGGATTTCGCCGCGGCCCGCCGGCCCTACCTCGCGCCGCACGGGCCGGTGGAGCAGGCCGTCGCCGAGGTCTTCGCCGACGTGCTCGGCAGCGAACGGGTCGGTGCCGACGAGTCGTTCTTCGAACTCGGCGGCAATTCCCTCAGCGCGACCAGGGTGGTGGCGCGGGTCAACGCGGCGCTCGGCTCGACCATCGCGCTACGTGACCTGTTCGACGCGCCGACCGTCGCCCAGCTGTCGGCCCGGATCGTGCCCGCCACCGACGGCGCGCGCGGCCGGTTCGTGCTCGCGCCACGGGTGCGCCCGGACCGGGTGCCGCTCTCGCCCGCCCAGCAGCGCATGTGGGTGCTCAACCGGATGGATCCGGCGTCGGCGGCCTACACCATCGCCGTCGCGCTGCGCCTGAGCGGCGACCTCGATCTCGCCGCCCTGCGCCGGGCACTCGGCGATGTGGTGGCTCGGCACGAGAGCCTGCGCACGATCTATCCCGCCGACGCCGAAGGCCCGCGTCAGGTCGTGATCGGCGCCGAGATCGCCACACCTGCGCTCGAGATCACCAATACCGATGACGGTGCCGCGCTGCGGGTCCGCATCGCGGAGCTGACCGGGGCCGGGTTCGACATCACCGAACAGCCGCCGCTGCGGCTCGGCCTGTTCCGCCTGATCGGCACGGCCGAACCGACGCATGTGCTGGTGCTGGTGGTGCATCACATCAGCGCCGACGGGTTCTCCATGGCGCCACTCGCCACCGATCTGATGGCCGCCTACGCCCGTCATCGGTCGGTTCCGGTGGGTGCGCCGTCGACGGAGACCGCCGCCGAAGAGGCGCCACTGCCGGTGCAATACGCCGACTTCGCCCTGTGGCACCGCGAGCTGCTCGGCGACGAATCCGATCCGGAATCGCTGGCGGCCCAGCAGATCCGGTACTGGACCGACACCCTCGCCGGCGCACCCGATGTGCTCGATCTGCCCACCGACCGGCCGCGTCCTGCGGTGCAGTCGATGCGCAGTGCGGATGTGCCGCTCACCATCGACGCCGCGCTGCATCGCCGGCTCACCGAACTCGCCGCGACCACCGAGACCAGCGTGTTCATGGTGTTGCACGCGACACTGGCGGCCGTCCTCGCCCGGCTCGGCAACACCGGCGACATCGTCATCGGCACGCCTGTGGCCGGTCGTGGCGATCAAGCGCTGGACCGGCTGGTCGGCATGTTCGTCAATACGCTGGCGCTGCGCACACCGGTGGATCAACGGCTCGGTTTCGCCGAGTTCCTCGCCTCGGTGCGTGGGCGGGACTTGGACGCGTTCGCCGCGGCCGATGTGCCCTTCGAGCGGCTGGTGCAGATTCTGGATCCGCCACGCTCGACGGCGCATCACCCGATCTTCCAGGTGTCGCTGTCGCTGCAGAACTTCGTCGAACCGGTGCTCGAGCTGCCGGGCCTGCGGGTGGAGGTGCAGGACTTCCAGCGCGACACCGCGCAATTCGACCTCATCCTCGATCTGCGCGAACGCTTCGGTCCCGGCGGGCCCGAGGGTGTGCAGGGGCTGCTGACCTACGCCACCGACCTGTTCGAACCCGACACCGCCGCGACGCTGGCCCGGCGGTGGGTGCGGCTGCTCGCCGCCGTCGTCGACGACCCCGAAGTCGTGCTGGCCGAGGTCGAGCTGCTCGATGAGGCCGAACGCGCCGAGCTGGTGCCGGTGCACGGGCCCGTCAGCGCGGGGACCAGCACCCTCGCGCAGATCCTGGCCCGCTCGGCGCAGCGATATCCGGACCGTCCGGCGGTCGTCGCCGACGGAAAGGTCAGGACCTACCGCGAACTCGATGCCGACTCCGACCGGCTCGCCGCCGAGCTTATGGCCGCCGGGGCGGGGCCGGAAACTGTGGTGGCCCTGGGTATGCCACGATCTGCCGCACTGCTCACGGCGCTCTGGGCCACCGCGAAAACCGGGGCCGCGTTCCTTCCGGTCGACCCGAAACATCCCGTGGACCGGATCGAGCACATGCTCGGCGATTCCCGGGCCCGGCTCGGCGTCACGGTCGCCGCCCACCGGCACGCCCTGCCCGACAGCACGCACTGGATCGTCCTGGACGACCTGCCCGCATCGGATGCGGCGCCGGGTCCCCTCGTCGAGTCGCACCCGGATCAGCCCGCCTGGCTGATCTACACCTCCGGCTCGACCGGCACGCCGAAGGGCGTCACCGTCACTCATCGTGGGCTCGCCGATCTCGTTGCCACGCAAGCCGAACTGCTCGGGCTGGACGAGCGGGCCCGCGTCCTCCAGGTGGCCTCGCCGAGCTTCGATGCCTCGATCTTCGAGGCGTTGATGGCGTTCGGATCGGGGGCGGCCGCGGTCGTCGCGCCGCCGGAGGTCTACGGCGGCAGCCCGCTGGCCGAGCTGATCGACACCGCGCAGGTCACCCATTTGGTGATCACGCCCTCGGCACTGGCCACCGTCGACGCCGACGCCGTCTCGAGCGTCCGGATGCTGGCGGTGGCGGGCGAGGCCGTGGGCGCCGAGCTGGTCGAGCGCTGGTGCAGCGGACCGCATCGGCGAATGCTGAACCTCTACGGTCCCGCCGAATTCACCATCTGGGCGAGCGCGTCGCGGCCGCTGCTGCCCAACGCGCCCGTCACCATCGGCACACCCATTCGCGGGGCGGCGGTGCTGGTGCTCGACGATCACCTGCGCCCGGTCCCGGTGGGTGTCGCGGGCGAGCTGTACCTGACCGGTCCCGCGGTGGCGCGCGGCTATCACAACCGCCCCGGCCTCACCGCCGCGCGCTTCGTCGCCGATCCGTTCGGCGCGCCCGGCACTCGCCTGTACCGCACCGGCGACCTCGCGCGCTGGGTGCGTACCAGCACGGGCCCGGTGGAGCTGGAATACCTGGGCCGCACCGACTTCCAGATCAAAGTACGCGGCCAGCGGGTCGAGCTCGGCGAGATCGATGCGGTGCTCGGCCGCGCCGATGGCGTCGACTTGGCCGTCACTCTCGGCGTCCCCGGTCCCACCGGATCCACGGCACTCGCGGCCTACCTGGTGCGCGCGCCGGGCGCCGAGATCGACGTGGCCGCGGTGCAGGCGTTCGCCGCCGACATCCTGCCCTCGTACATGGTGCCCGCGGCATTCGTCGTGCTGAACGAGATACCGCGCACCGCCGTTGGCAAATTGGATCGCGACGCGCTGCCCGCGCCGGACTTCGCCACCGAGCAGACCGCCTACCGGCCGCCGCGCACCCCGACCGAGCAGGCCCTTGCCGAGATCTTCGCCGAACTGCTCGGCCGGGAACGGGTGGGCGCCGACGATTCGTTCTTCGCGCTCGGCGGCGACAGCATCCTGGCCATCCAGCTGGTGTCGCGGGCGAAACTACGCGGCATCGCCTGCACGCCGTTGCAGGTATTCGAACATCGCACCGTCGCGGCGCTGGCCGCGGCCGCCGATGCGGCAGGGCCCGCGGTCACGCTGGCGGAGCTGCCCGGCGGCGGTGTCGGCGAGCTGCCGCTCACACCGATCGTGCGTTACATGATCGAACGTGGCGGCGACTTCGGCCGGTTCGCCCAGACCGCGGTGCTCGAGCTGCCCCCGGGCATCGACCGCGATCAGCTGGTCGCGACACTCACCGCCGTCGTCGACCGGCACGACATGCTGCGCTCACGGCTGCGCCATCACGGTACGGACTGGCAGTGGAGTGTCGCGGCCCCCGGCGGGGTCGACGTCGGCGCGCTCCTACACCGGATCACCTTCGACGCCGGGGCGGACACTGTCGAGTTGCACGAATTCGCGGTGACCGAACTGGATTCGGCGCTGCACCGGCTCGACCCGGCCGAGGGCGTCATCGCACAGTTCCTCTGGCTGGATCCGGTGGGCGCGGCCGGTGCCAGGACCGCATCGGGCCGGTTGATCGTCATCCTGCATCACCTCGCCGTCGACGCGGTGTCCTGGCGCATCCTGGTGCCCGACCTGATCGCGGCATGGGCGCAGGTCAGCACCGCAGCCACCCCGGTGCTCGCCGAGACCGGCACCTCCATGCGCCGCTGGTCGTACGCGCTGACCGAGCAGGCCGGCACCGAGCACCGGATGGCCGAACTCGACTACTGGCGTGCGGTCGTCGACGGCCCCGACCCGCTGCTCGGCCCGCGCGCGCTGGATCCGGCGATCGACCTGTCCGACACCTTGCGCACCATCGAGGTGGACGTTTCCGCCGAAATCACCGCCGCCCTGCTCACGAATCTGCCGCGGCTGTCGGGCGGCGGCGTCAACGACGGTCTACTCGCCGCGCTCGCCCTGGCCCTGGTGCGCTGGCGGTCTCGTCGCGGCGTCACCGAACCCACCGCGCTGATCCGGCTCGAAGGCCACGGCCGGCAAGAGGAAGTCGTTGCGGGGGCGGACCTGTCGCGGACCGTCGGCTGGTTCACCAGCCTGTATCCGGTGCGCTTGGCGCTGACCGGCGTCGACGTCGACGAGGCGTTCGCCGGTGGTCACGCGATGGGCGCCGCGCTGCGGGCGGTCGAACGCACGCTGCGCGCGGCGCCGGACAAGGGCATCGGCTTCGGTCTGCTGCGCTACCTGAATCCCGAGACCGCGCAGCGTCTTCCGCGCGAGCTGCCCGGACAGATCGCGTTCAACTATCTCGGCCGGTACTCCACCGGCGACATCCCGGCCGGCCTGGAGGGCCTGGGCTGGCTGCCGACCGACGATCTCGGCGAGCTGCCCGCCCCCGAGCATCCCGATGTCCCGCTGATGTCGGCGCTCGCGGTGGATTCGGTGGTCATCGGCGACCGGTTGCACGCGACATTCGGCTATCCACGCACTCTGCTCGACGGCGCCGTCGTCACCGAACTGGCGCAACTGTGGATCGACGCGCTCGGCGCCCTCGCGACCTACGCGGCGTCACCGGAGGCCCAGCTCACCGAAGCCGCACCGCAGGCGCCCGCCCAGGCGTCGGGTCTCGGCCTGGACGTGCTGCTGCCGATCCGCCCCGACGGCAACGAACCCGCGCTGTTCTGCGTCCACCCATCGTCCGGGATGGCCTGGAGTTACCTCGGTTTCGCCGAACGGCTGCGGCCGGGCCGTCCGATCTACGGGCTCCAGGCGCCCGATCTGTCCGGTCGCGAACCCTCGGCGCGCTCCATCGACGAATTCGCCGACCGCTATATCCGCGAGATCCGCACCATTCAGCCCGATGGGCCCTACCACCTGCTCGGCTGGTCCTTCGGCGGACTCATCGCCCACAATATGGCGGCGAAACTGCGCGCCCAAGGCGCACAGGTGGGCGTGGTAGCGCTGCTGGACGCCGACACCGCCGATATCGACGGCGACAGCATCGAGCAACTCACTCCCGGCGGCTTCGTCAACAGTTTCGGCGCCGTCTTCGGCATCGACAACGTCCCGGCCGAGGCCACCGCGCAGGAAGCGGCCGCACTGATCCGGGAACGCTTCGGCGGCGTCTCGATCATCGATGCCACCACCATCGAACGCATGGCGGCCTCCTACAACGCCTCCGCGCGCACCCGCACCGGCTACCGCCGTCCGCGCTACGACGGCGACCTGGTGTATTTCAGCGCCACCGTCGACAGCTCCGGCATCTTCGGACCCGAGGGCTGGCGGCCGCATGTGGCCGGGACCATCACCAACCACGACGTCGACGTCACCCATGACGAAATGACCACCCCCTACGCGCTGTCGATCATCGCGCAGGTGCTCGATACCCATCTGGGAGGCCAGCAATGAGTTCCGACCAAGGCGTCCTCGTCGAAGGCCTCGAGAAATCCTTCGGCGCCGTCCACGCCCTGCGCGGCGTCGACTTCCACGCCGCACCCGGCGAGGTACTCGGCATCCTCGGCCCCAATGGCGCGGGCAAGACGACGACGGTGAACATCCTGTCCACCCTGATCCCGCCGGATCGCGGACGCGCGGTGGTCGCCGGCCACGATGTGGTCGCCGACCCGGCCGCGGTGCGCCGATCCATCATGCTGACGGGCCAGTACGCCGCCCTCGACGACATGCTCAGCGGCTATGAGAACCTGGTCATGTTCGGCAGGCTGATGGGCTTGCGCAAACGCGCCGCCCGCGCCCGCGCCGACGAACTGATCGCCGCTTTCGACCTGGTCGCCGCGGCGGGCCGGCGGGTCGGCACCTATTCCGGCGGTATGCGCCGCCGCATCGATATCGCCTGCGGGCTGGTGGTGCGCCCGGATGTGGTGTTCCTGGACGAACCGACCACCGGCCTCGATCCGCGCAGCCGGCAGGGAGTCTGGGATCTGGTCGGCGGTTTCCAGCGGGCCGGCATCACCACCCTGCTCACCACTCAGTACCTGGAAGAGGCCGACGCGCTCAGCGACCGGATCATCGTCATCGATCACGGCGTGGTGATCGCCGCCGGCACCGCCGACGAACTCAAGGCCCGCACCGGCGGCAGCTACTGCGAGGTCGTGCCGCTGGATCTCGGTGATCTGCCGGCCATCGCCGACGCGCTCGGTTCGCTGCTGCCGGAAGTCAATCGGGCGATGTTCACCACCGAATCCGATCGCATCGCGATCCCCGCCCCCGAGGGTGCGAAAACGCTGGCGGAGGCGCTGCGGCGGCTGGACGCGGCCGGGGTCGAACTGGTCGATATCGCGCTGCGCCGCCCGTCGCTCGACGATGTGTTCCTCCAGCTCACCGGCCACCTCGCCGGCACCGAATCCGAGCCGGAACCCGAACCCGCTGCCGCACAGGCATTGCCATGACGTCCGCCGTCTGGTTGACGGGTGCGCGGGCCCGGCCGGTCACCACCGCCCAGTGGTGGGTGCTCACCGCCCGTTTCGTCGTGCCATCGGTGAAGTCCGGAGAAGTGCTCTCCTCGATACTCGCCCCGGCGGCCTTCACCGCCAGCTTCTATCTACCGCTGAAAACCGTGATGATGTTCGCAGGCACCGGATTCAGCAGCTACGCCCAGTTCATGATGCCGATCGTGATCCTGCAGGCGGCCGCGTTCACCGCCATCTCGGCGGCGTTCCGGTCGGCCACCGACGCCGTCGCCGGACTCAACCGGCGCTTCGGCGCCATGCCGATCAACCCGTTCGTCCCGGTCGCGGCGCGCATGTCGGGCAACATCTTCCGGTTGGTGATCGCGCTCACCACAGCGCTGGTGTGCGGGTACGTCATCGGGTTCCGGTTCCGCCTCGATGCCGTGCATACGCTGGGGTTCGTGGTGTTCGCGCTGCTGGTCGGCATCGCGCTGACCCTGGCGGCCGACGTCATCGGCACGCTGTCGAAAAGCCCGGAAGCCACCACGCAGGCGCTGGTGCTGCCGCCGTTGATCCTCGGCATGCTCTCCACCGGACTCGCACCCGCGGCCCAGTTCCCGGAATGGGTGCAGCCGTTCGTGCGCAATCAGCCGGTCTCCCAGTTCGTCATCGCGTTGCGCGCCCTGGCCGGCGACACCCTCGGCAACGCCGGCGAGGTGTCGTGGTCGCTGATGGCGCCGCCGCTGGCCTGGGTCGTCGGCATCCTCGCGGTCTGCGCGCCGGTGGCGGTGCGGCTGAGTGCGCGGAGGCGATGATGACCCTGCCCGCCGCCCGCCCCGCCGACCTGCGCGCCGCACCGGAAACCTCGGCCGCCGCGCTGGTCCGGCACACCGTCATCCAGACCCAGCGGCTGCTGCTGCGCTGGGCCCGCAACCCGATCACCCTGCTGGAAACCCTGCTCATCCCCTGTCTGCTGCTGCTCATGCTCGACATCGTGGTGGGCGGGCAGATCCAGAAGTTCACCGGTCAGGACGCGCTCTACGGTTCGGTGCCGATGGTCGCCGTCGTCGGGGCGCTGTCCGGCGCGGTGGCCGGCGGCGTGCTGCTCGGTCGCGAGCGTGACGCCGGATTGCTCGCCCGGTTCTGGGTGCTGCCGGTGCATCGCGCCTCGGGTCTGGCGTCGCGGATCCTGGCCGAGGGCTGCCGGATCTTCGCCGGGACCGTCATCGTCGTGCTCGTCGGCTACCTGCTGGGTTTCCGCTTCCAGCAGGGCTTGGCCGCGACGGTCGCGTTCCTGCTCGTGCCCACACTGTTCGGCCTGGCCTTCGCCACGGTGGTCACCGCCGTCGCCGTCTACACCGCCAAAGCCACCCTGGTGGAGGCCATTACGATCCTCACCTCGCTGATGATGTTCTTCAGCACCGGCTTCGTCCCGCTGGCCGCCTACCCGCAATGGCTGCAACCGATCGTGCACAACCAGCCCATGTCGACCGCCGTGGATACGATGCGCGCCCTCGCCCAGGGCGGTGAACTGGCCCGGCCGCTCACCCTGACCCTGATGTGGTCGGCCGCCGCGATCGTGCTGTTCGCGGTACCGGCCACCATCGGATACCGGCGCGCCAGCAGGCGGTGACGCTGCCGACCGAACAGGTGGCCGGCCGCCGGGAACCCAAAGGTGGTACCCATCGCAGCCGGATAATGGAGCACCCCGCGCCGGCCGGGGCACATCCGATACACCCCAACCTGCGGGTCCGGCAAATCCTCCGCGATCGCGCGCGACGCACCAGGCACCGATGCACGCCCCGGTCCGGCGATGGCGGACAATGGGGCGCACGGCAGCGGCCGCCACAGCTCCCCATCGGCTCGGTGAGGATGGCCGCTCGACACAAGGTGTTGTGTTGTCCGGAGTTGTCACACACAAGGAGTAGTGTTCCGAGTGTAGGGAATTCCGTGACAGCAGCGTGCTCGGATGTGCGCGGGAAAGGCGTGGAGGCAGGATGAAACTGATCGATCGGGTGTCGGCCATCAACTGGAATCGGGTGCCCGACGAGAAGGATGCCGAGGTCTGGGACCGGCTGACCGGCAACTTCTGGCTGCCGGAGAAGGTGCCGGTGTCCAACGACATCCCGTCGTGGAACACCTTGACCGCCGACGAGAAGCAGCTGACCATGCGGGTCTTCACCGGCCTCACCCTGCTCGACACCATTCAGGGCACGGTCGGCGCGGTGAGCCTGATCCCCGATGCGCTCACCCCGCACGAGGAGGCGGTGCTCACCAACATCGCGTTCATGGAATCGGTGCACGCGAAGAGCTACAGCTCGATCTTCTCCACGCTGTGCTCCACCCGCGAGATCGACGATGCCTTCCGCTGGTCGGAGGAGAACCGCAACCTCCAGCGCAAGGCCGAGATCGTGCTCGACTACTACCGCGGCGATGAGCCGCTCAAGCGCAAGGTCGCCTCCACCCTGCTGGAGAGCTTCCTGTTCTACTCCGGCTTCTACCTGCCGATGCACTGGTCCTCGCGGGCCAAGCTCACCAACACCGCCGACATGATCCGGCTGATCATCCGCGACGAGGCGGTGCACGGCTACTACATCGGCTACAAGTACCAGAAGGGCCTCGAGCAGGTCACCCAGGCCGAACGCGACGAGCTCAAGAACTACACCTTCGAGCTGCTGTTCGAGCTCTACGACAACGAGGTCGAATACACCCAGGACCTCTACGACGAGGTCGGCCTCACCGAAGACGTCAAGAAGTTCCTGCGCTACAACGCCAACAAGGCGCTGATGAACCTCGGCTACGAAGGCCTGTTCCCCAAGGACGAAACCGAAGTCAACCCGGCCATCCTGTCGGCGCTCTCGCCGAACGCCGACGAGAACCACGACTTCTTCTCCGGTTCCGGTTCCAGCTACGTCATCGGCAAGGCCGTCAATACCGAAGACGAAGACTGGGAGTTCTAGAACCGGCGGTCTGCTCGAGCCCGGCGTCCACGATTCGATCGTGGCGTCGGGCTCGAGTTATTTTGTCCGAAAGACCGGTCCCCCTCGGTGGGTCGGCGTCCACCCGAGGGAGTTTCGTTGTTGCGTCGCCTGGCAATCGTTGCCGCAGTAGTGATCGGCGGCGCGGGCTGTCAGCAGCAGAGCGCGTCGAGCCCGGTCGATGAGATCTGGTTCACCCCCGCCGTCTCCGAGGCGCAGGTTTCCGAAGTGTTCCAGCGTATTCGCACGGTCGATCCGTGTGCGCTGGTGCCGCGTTCGGCGCTGGAAGAACAGGGCACGGTCGACGACGTGCAGGTCGGCGGGCAGACGATCCATGGCTGCCGGGCAAACCTCGATGCCGCCGGATCGCCGGTCGAGGCCACCTGGTCGCTGGCGTGGGCGCCGGCCTCCAGCTCGGTGCGAGAGACCAGGCTGGTGGGTGAGGTCAAGGTCGAGGTGCTCTCACCGGAGGATCTCGGGTCCACCGCGGAGCCGAAACAGTGCTGGGTGACCGCGGAATTCCCGTCGATGGCACAGATCGTGCTGACGGTGCAGGCACCGACTCCGGCCGACCCCTGCGCGATCGCCAACGCGCTGATCGACACGGCGATCGAGCAGCTGCCGGACAGCCCCGGTTACGGCACCTCACCGGATTCGGTGCGCACCGTGCTCACCGGCGCCGACCCGTGCGAGGCGCTGCCCAAGCTCGCCGCCACCCCGCTGCCGGTGCACGACTATCAGACCGCCCAGACCTGCCGGTTCGGCACCGCGGACGCGCCGACCGCCATCGAATACGGCTACCAGGCCGAAGACGAGATCCGCCGCGACCAGACCATCACGGTCGACAACCGCACCGTCTACGTCGCCCGCGTCGGCGGTGGTCAATTCGTCGGCTACACCTTCGCGGTGGGCCCGGAGTTGCCCGGCGGCGCGCTGCCCGTCATCACCGTGCTCGGCAAGAACCAGCCGGAGGTCGAGCGGGCCCGCGACCAGCTGATGACCATGTATCCGCTGCCCTGAGCGCGGCTCTAGATTCCGAGCACCAGCTTCGCGGTGGTGAAGTAGATGATCAGGCCGGTCGCGTCGACCAGCGTGGTCACCATCGGCGCCGACACCACGGCCGGGTCGATCCGCAACCGCTTGGCCAGCAGCGGCATGGTGCCGCCGATCGTCGCCGCCCACCCGCAGATGATGATGAGCGTGACGCCGACGACCACCGCGATGCGCGGGCCGACGAAGAAGGCGCCGATCACCACACCCGCCCCGGCCAGCATGGCGCCGAGCACCAGCCCCACCCGGCATTCCCGCCAGATCACCTTCAGCAGGTCGCTGCCACGCACTTCGCCGACCGCGAGCGCGCGCACGCATGCCGTCGCGGCCTGCGCGCCGGCATTGCCGCCCGCTCCGATCAGTAGCGGGATGAACAGCGCGAGCTGCGCGGCCTGTTCGAGGGTGCCCTCGAAGAAATCGGTCACGCTGACGGTCAAGGTCGCCGCCAGCAGCAACAGCAGCAGCCACAGCGCCCGGTAACGCGCGAGCTGGAAGACGCCCGCGGCCATGTAGTGGCCTTCCCAAGGCGAGGAACCGGACTGCTTGGCGACGTCCTCGGTATCGGCGGCCTCGATGACCTCCACCGCGTCGTCGAAGGTCAGCAGCCCGACGAGACGGTCCTCACTGTCGACGACGGGCAGGTTGAGGTCGTTGGTCTCGCGCATCAACCGGGCGGCCTTCTCCGCGGAGTCGGTGGCGCGCACGAACGCCGGCTCGGTGACGACGAGATCGGCCACCATCGTCTCCGGGCTGCTGAGCACCAGCTCCCGCAGTTCCACGATGCCGCGCAACCGGCGTCCGGTATCGACCACGGGCAGGGTGTAGACGGTTTCGGCGCCCGCACCCTTGAGCTGCACGGTGCGCAACGCTTCGGCAACGGTCAGATTCCCCGGCAGCGCAACGACTTCCGGCGTCATGTACCGGCCGACCGAGCCCTCCGGGTAGCCGAGCAGCGCGGCGGTCATCCGGCGCTCGCGCGGGCTCAGGCCGGCCAGCGCCTTCTTGGCGACCTTGGCCGGCGCCTCGCGCAGCATCCGCGCGCGGTCGTCGGGTGCCATGGCCTCGACCAGCTCCCGGAAAC
>NZ_BAFY01000179.1 GCF_000308555.1 Nocardia cyriacigeorgica NBRC 100375
CCGAATTCCGCAGGCATCGCGTCGGTTTCGTGTTCCAGTTCTTCAATCTGCTACCCACGCTGTCGGCTTGGGAAAACGTCGCCATCCCGAAGTTGCTCGACGGCACCGGCCTACGCAAGGCCAAGCCGCGCGCCCTGGAGCTGCTGGAGCGGGTCGGTCTGGCCGAGCGGGCCGAGCACCGGCCCGCGGAATTGTCCGGCGGCCAGATGCAGCGCGTTGCGGTGGCCAGGTCGCTGATCATGGATCCGCCGCTGATCCTGGCCGACGAGCCCACCGGCAACCTCGATTCCAAGACCGGCGCCTCGATCCTCGAATTGCTCGGTGAGGTGGCCGGATCCGGCAACTCGGTGGTGATGGTGACCCACGATATGGGCGCGGTCCGTTACTGCGACCGGGTGATCACCCTGCGCGACGGCAAGATCGGCTCCGACGAACGCGCCGAGCGGACGGTCAACGCATGATCCGCGCCGCCTGGGACCGGCTACGGCTGTTCAACATCGGCGAACTACTCGCCCACCGTGAGCGCACCATGATGTCGCTGACGGTGATGGGTGTCTCGGCCGGGCTGCTGGTGTCGGTGCTCAGCATCTCCGGCTCGGTCACCGGATCGGTCGACCGGCTCACCCGCGGGCTCGGCGGCGACGCGGTCCTCGAGATCACCGGCGTCACCGACGCCGGCTTCGAGCAGGCGCTGCTGGCGCCGATCGCCACCACACCCGGCGTAGATCGAGCGGTGCCGATGTTGCGTGCCCAGGTCGGGGCAGGCGAGGATCGTGCGCTGCTGATCGGCGCCGATGCCTCCGTCGCCGCCCTCGGCAGTGATCTGGCCGGGCCGATGAGCGCGCAGGCCGGGAAACTGCTGTCGGTGCCCCATGGGGTTCTGGTCGGCGACGGGCTCGGCCGCGCCGAAGGTGAGCAGTTCCAGCTGGGATCGGCCACCGTCACCGTCGCCGGGGTGCTCGACCCCGAGACCTCCGGCAAGCTCAACTCCGGCCATATCGTGGCCGCGCCGTTGCCGCTGGCACAGAAGATCACCGATCGGGCAGGGCGGCTGGATTCGGTGCAGATCCTCGCCGCGCCCGGCACCGATCTCGACACGCTGCGCGCCGCGCTGACCGACGCGGTCGACGGGCGGGCCGTGGTCGCCGATCCGGGATTGCGCACCGCGCAGGCCGGCGGCGCGATCATGATCGTGCGGTATTCGACGCTGATGGCCTCGGCGGCCGCGCTGATCGTGTCGGCCTTCCTGATCTACAACGCGATGAGCATGGCGGTAGCCCAGCGCAGGCCCACCCTGTCGCTGCTGCGCGCGATCGGCGGCAAACGCGGGCCGATGGTCCGGGATCTGCTGGTCGAGGCCGCCCTGCTCGGCTTGTTCGGCGGTGCGGTTGGCGCCGTGGTCGGCATGGTCATGGGCCGGGTCTCGATCGAACAGTTGCCCGCCGCGATCGTGCAATCGGTCGAGGCGCGCACCGAATACATGGTGCCCGGCTACGCGGTGCCGCTGGCGATCGCGGCATGTGTGCTGGCCAGTGTCGCCGCCGCGAGTATCGCCGCACGCCAGGTGTACAAGGTGCAGCCGATCGAGGCACTGGTGCCGATCGGTGTCGGGCGCAGCGACACCGCGAGCCCGGTGCTGCGCTGGGCCGCAGCCGTTCTCGGTATCGGGCTGGCCGCCGCGGCGGTCGTCATCGCACGCACCGACCTCGGGCGCTACTCGCTGGCCGCGATCTCGTTGTCGTTCGCCGCGGCGGTGGCACTGTGTTTCGCGGCGACCGGACCGATCGTGCGGGCGTCGGCTGTGGTGGCGCGCTGGTTCGGCGCACCGGGAGCATTGGGCGCGACCACGCTCGAACGGGCACCGCGGCGGGTGTGGGCGACGATGATGACGGTGATGATCGGCGTCGCGGCCACCGTCGCGATGGGTGGGGCGTCGAGCAATATGGTCGACTCGGCGACGGCCTCGTTCGAGGATCTCGGCGATACCGATCTCTACGTGAGCCCGGTGTCGATGGAGCAGTTCCCCACCGGACCGCTGCTACCGGACGGTCTGGTGGACAAGATCGCCGCGCTCCCCGAGGTGGAGCAGGCGCGCGCGGGACAGATGGCATTCGCGACCCTCGGCACCGGGCGAGTGATGTTGCAGGGGTACCCCTCCGACGTCGTCACCCATGTGCAGGGCTCGATCACCCCGGCCAGTGCCGAGCAGATGGGCACCGGCGCGGGTGTGGTGCTGTCCCGCGATGTGTCGCGCTCGCTCGGCGCCGAGGTGGGCGACGAGTTGACGCTGCCGACCCCGACCGGCGACCACACGGTCCGCGTGGTGCAGGTGATCCCCTACTTCTCGGTGATCTCCGGCATTGTCGTGATGGATATTTCGCGGTTGCACGAGTGGTATCAGCGGCCGGGCGAAACGATCATCGGCATCGACTTGAAACCGGGCGTGGACGTCGCGGCGGCGAAAGCCACGATCCGGGAACTGGCCGGCCCGGAACTGAGCATTCAGACCGGAACCGAAGCGGTGGACGCGATCTCGGCCAGCCTTCGGCAGGGCACGTCGATCAGCAATGCCATTCTGTGGATCGTGGTGCTGGTGGCGACCGTGGCGCTGCTGAACACATTGATGCTGTCGGTGCTGGACCGGCGCCGCGAACTCGGTGTGCTGCGGGCCATGGGTACCGGACGCAAGTTCCTGCTGCGTTCGGTGCTGGCCGAGGCGGCGGGCATCGGCATCACCGGCGCGGCCATCGGTCTGGTGGTGGGCGTGGTGGTGCAGTATCTGTCCACCACCGCCATCGGACATGCCATGACCATCGACATCGCGTGGGAGCCGAGCCCACTGCTGCTGGTCTACGGCACGATCGCCCTGCTGCTGGCCCTGCTCGGCTCGATCCCGCCCGCCTTGCGCGCGGCGCGGATGCCGATCGTGGAGGCACTGGCCGTCGACTGATCCGAACACCGAACGGCCCGGCGCGCGATCACCGCGCACCGGGGCCGTTCGCTGTCGGTAGTGCAGGCCGTCCGCGGACTACAGCGGCGCGTCCGCCCACCACCGCATGACGGCGTTCTCCGAGGACAGGCGGCCGAATTCGTCCGCGATCGGCCCCGAATAGCGCACGGAGATCAAGGCATTCGCGCGGATCGGGTCACTGCCGCCGAAGCCGACCACCAGCTGCGTGGTGGTGAGCGGACCGGGCGGGTCGGGCTCGATCCAGTGATAGGCGGTGTAGGGTGCGCCGCTCTTGACGCCGGTGCTGCGGGAGTTGGGCGGCAGTTCCCCGAGCACGGCACGGGCGTCGTCGGCGTCCTCGTACACCACGATGGTGTAGTCCATATGCGTATCGGATTCGACGCGGCGGCGACACTCCCACACGGTCAGCCATGGGCGCGACGACAGCGCTCGGTCCTCGATGCGCACCTGATCGTCGGGCTCGTAGGCCGTGCACATCGCGCCTTGATACCCCTGGCCGCTGTCCTCGGTCCCCTGCGGCAGCAAGCTGGGAAAGAGGCGGCGGCTGCGATCGACCGGATCTTCCTGCGGCGTGATGTCTTTCGCCGGTGTGAACGTCGACGTCGGCCGCTGCGTAGCGGCGGCTTCGTCGCCGTCGTCGCCGCCCACCACGATCACGACGACCGCGAGCACCAGCAGCACCACGAGCAGCCCGACGATCGTCAGCACCGCGATGAGCGCCGGACTGCTGCCTCGCTTCACCGGAACACGCTGCCCCGGACCGGGACTCGGCACGTACGAAGGCACCGCGCCGAAACCGGGGCCACCGTTGGGCGCGGGTTGCTGATGACCTTGCGGAGCCGCCGATGTGGGTGCGCCGGACGGTCCGGCAGCGCCGTCCGGCGAAGCCGGCTGCGCGGGTTCACCTTTGAGCAGCAGCGAGGACGCGCCCTGAGCCCCGGAGTATGCGGTCACCGTCGTCGGATGGTTGCTGTTGTCGTCGGTGCCGGTGTCAGCGCCGTCGCCGGCACCTTCGGTCTCCCCCGGATGATCGGCATCGCTGCTCGAATCGCTCACGACCGCACCGCCGGAATCCGCCGCCGGGTTACCGGAGCCGGCTCCGGAGGTCGACACACCAGGTGCCTCCTGCCCGTTCGGCCCCGCCTGCTGGGCACCGGGTCCCGGTCCAGGATGAGGCTGCCCGCCCGAGCCCGGACCGGATACCGAACCCGCCTGTGGTGTCACGCTTTCCACAGCCGGACCCATACCGCCCTGGTGCACCGGAGCACCTGTCGGCGCGTACGAACCTCCGCCGTGCTGTCCGGCGGGAGCGGGGAGTCCCGGCGGACCACCCGCCTGAGCTGTCTGATCGACGGCCACACTCTGCTGAGCCGCATAGGAGGGCTGCGCGACAGGCGCACCCGGCGGGGCCGGTGCAGCCGCCGAGCCCGCGCGAGCAACCTGATCGGGCATGGCCTGCTGGGCCGGATACGGGGGCGGCGCACCGGGCGTCACCGGCGCAACCTGCGGGTACTGCGGCATCGGCGCACCGGCCGGTGCATGGGCCATCGGCGGCGCGGCCGGATACCCCGCGACCGGCGGCGGTGGGTAAGCGGCCGCCGGCGCACTGCGCGCCGGCACCGGCTGATACCCCGGATTACTCAACGCGTGCCGGGCGGCCGCGGCGAATTCCACGCAGGTGCCGAAACGCTGGCTCGGATGCTTGGCCATCGCGACCCCGAGCACCGCATCGAGCGACAGCGGCAGCCCGCGCCGTTTGACCGCCAGCGGCGGGGCGGCCAGCTGCAGGTTGCCGTGGATGATGTCGGCCGGGTTCGGCGAATCGAACGGCGCCATGCCCGTGAGCAGCCAATACAGCGTGCACGCCAGCGAATACTGATCCGAGCGGCCGTCGAGTTCGGAGCCGGTCATCTGCTCCGGCGAGGCGAAGGCCAGCGTCGCGGTGAACATGCCCTGCTGGGTGAGCTGGGTGGTCTGCGCGCGCAACCGGGCCAGGCCGAAGTCGGTGAGGAACACCCGCTCGCCGTGACCGGCGCTGGAGCGGGCCAGCAAGATGTTGCCCGGCTTCACATCCCGGTGCAGCACGCCGATGCCGTGCGCGTAATCGAGGGCGTCGGCGACCCCTTCGATGATCTGCACCGCACGCTCCGGGGGCAGCGTCAGCGCGGTCACCGACGACGCGTCGGCGCCGTCGATGTACTGCATGCTGATCCACTGCTGGTCGGCTTCGGTGCCGCGGTCGTAGACCGCGACGATGCTCGGATGGTCGAGCTGAGCGGCCAGGTCGGCCTCACGTTCGAAACGCGCGCGCACCGAGGCGTCGGCGAACAGATCGCGGTTCAGCAATTTGAGCGCGGTCTGCTTGTCCAGCCGGGGATGACGGGCCAGGTACACCGATCCCATGCCCCCTTGGCCGAGCAGTCGCTCGATGGTGAACCCGGCGAAAACGTCACCGCTGTTGAGCAACGCGACCCCCTTCCGGTGACAGACGGCCCCGTGAGCCTACCGGGCCGCGGCGCGTTTGCGGTCAACGCATCAACCAGGGGTGACGAGCCCGGATTCGTAGGCGAGCACCACCGCCTGGGCGCGGTCGCGCAGGTCCAGTTTGGCGAACACTTTCGACACGTGGGTCTTGACGGTCTGCTCGGCCACGAACAGCGCCTCGGCGATCTCGGTATTGGACATGCCCTTGGCGATCAGTTCGAGCACTTCCCGTTCGCGTGGGGTCAGCGCCGCCAAGGCGGGAGCGGGTTTGGCGCGGGCTGCGGCTCGGCGGCTGGTGACGTCGGCGATGAGGCGCCGGGTGACGGTCGGCGCGAGTAGCGCCTGGCCGTCGGCGACCACTCGGACCGCGCGCACCAATTCCTCGGCGGGAGCGTCTTTGAGCAGGAACCCGCTGGCACCGATGCTCAGCGCCTCGTAGACGTAGTCATCGATGTCGAAGGTGGTGAGCATGAGCACCCGGACCGGCGGGTCGAAGCCGGCCGCGAGGATGGCGCGGGCGGCATCGAGACCGTTCATCTCGGGCATGCGCACATCCATCAGCACCACGTCGGGTCGCAGCCGTTTGGCCTCTGCCACCGCGACCTTCCCGTCGGGTGCGTCGCCGATCACGCTGATATCGGGTTGCGCGGCGAGCAGGGCGCCGAAGCCTTGGCGCACCATCGCCTGGTCGTCGGCGATCAGAACCGTTATAGCCACGCGCCCACCCTAATTGCCTCCAGCCGACGGAATCGCCGCGTGTCACCCCCGGGGCCGAGTGATGCACTCCGGCCGAGCCGATTCGCCGGGGAGCGACTACGCGCTGACCGAGCCGGTAACGATCGGCGTTCAGCCCACCGACTCGACGCCGGTGCCATCCAGCACGCCCACCGCCGGGCCGGGGCCGATCGGCAGCCGGGCGTGCACCTCGAAGCCGCCGTCCTCGCGCGGGCTCGCGGTCAATTCACCGCCCGCGGCCAGCGCCCTGGCCCGCATACCGGTGATGCCGTGCCCGCCGTTGCCGACCGGGCGGGCCGCGGTGGCGCCGGGGTCGTTGCTGACCACGATCTCCACATCGGCGGATACGGTGATCCGGACGTGGACGGCGGCCCCCGGCGCGTGCCGGGAGGCGTTCGACAGCGATTCCTGCACGATCCGGTACAGCGCGAGGCCGGTCGTGTCCGACACCGCCGCCAGCGGCCCGTCCACGGTCCAGTCGATCGCCACCCCTGCGCGGCTGGCGCCGAGGAACAGCGTCTCGACGTCGGCGGCGGTGGGCTGCGGCGCGTGTTCGGGCAGCTGGCCGTCGCTGCGCAGCACGCCGAGCATGCCGCGGATCTCGTTGAGCGCTTCGCGAGCCGTGGACCCGATGGATTCGAATTCGGCGCGGGCAGCCGGGGTGACGCCTTCCACTCGATAGGGCGCGGTCTGGGCCTGCACCACCACCAGTGACATGTGGTGGGCCACCACATCGTGCAGATCGCGGGCGATGCGCGCCTTCTCCTCCAGAATCGCGCGCCGCGCCCGTTCCAGCTCGTTGGCCTCCTCCTGCTGGGTGAGCAGCTGGCGCGACTGCACCAGCCACCGGATCAGCAGCGCGAACAACACGATGGCGCCGAAGGACACCGGCCACGCCCACACCGACTCGGAGAACGCGCTGTCACCGGCCATGGTGGTGCCGAGCAGCAGCGATGTCGCGCCCCACACCACCGCGATCATCGGCATCGGTGCGCGCAGTGCCACCGCGAACAGCAGCACATGCAGGGTGATGATGTGCACGACCTGGAACGGGATGTCGTTGCCCGGTGTGCGGGGAATCGCCAATGCGATCACCAGCGCCGACCCCGCCGAGATGGCCCAGCCCAGCGACGGGTTGAGCCGGACCAGCAGGACCGGGAAGGCGGCGAGCGCGGCCAGGAACGGCTGCACGGCGGCGGGCACGTCATGGGTGAGGTGCAGCGTCGGCCAGGCCACGGTGAACAGCACCACCGCGGCCAGCACGGTGAACAGGTCGAACCACATCCTGGCGTTCAGCTGCCGCAGCCGGGCGCGGCGCCGGGCGGCGGGGGTGCTGAGGTCGGTGGTCGCGACAGTCGGGTCCGTCATGACTACGACAGTAGGAACTCCGGCCTGTCCCGGCCTCATACCGGCGGGTGAATTCCGACCCCCTACCCAGGTCCTAGCCCTGGTGGCCGCTCCCCCGCAGGCACGGCCCGTGAACCGCTCCGCGGCGGGACGTCCCGGTAGACCGCCCATTCCTAGCGTCGATGATCATGAGCACACCGACCAGCGCCCGTCGCGGTGTCCGCCCGTCGACGCCGGCCGAGCAAGCCCAACCGGGCCACCCACGCCCGCGCCTCGGCCGCGTCGCCGCCCTGACCGCCGCCACGCTGACGACCATGGCGGCCACGGTCATGCTTGCCCCCGCGGCGCAGGCCGCGAGCACCGCCCCCACCCCGCAGAGCGTCTCGGCCGCCGCCGCGGTCACCGACGTCACCTCCGGTGGCGCCGGTTCGCCCGCCGCTGTCCCCGCTGATTTCGCCGACGTCATGGGCTACCGCCCCGCGCTGGTCGACGGGCTGCTGGTCGCCCCACACGGCGACTGTTCGTCACCGGTGCCGCTGCCCGCCGAGTTCGACACCGCCTGCAAGGCCCACGATCTCGGCTACGACCTGTTGCGCTATGCCGACCGGCAGGGCGCGCCGCTGGGTCCGTGGGCACGCCAGGCGATCGACCGGACGCTGGGCCAGCGGATGGGCCTGGCCTGCGACACCAGGGGTGACGCGCTCGCGCGGGGACGCTGCCAGGTCATGGCGGCGGTCGCGGACACCTTCGTCGATCTGAACTCGCGGCGCCAGGGCTATGGCGTTCCGGTCGCCGAATCGTTCCTCGGCGCCGCGGCCGCGGATACACCCGCGCGGCCCTGGTTGTTCGGCGCGGCTGCGATCGGCGCCACCGCGGTCACCGGTGCCGTGGTCCTCACCCGCGCACGTCGCGGCACCATGCGCACCCGGTCGATCGGTCGGCCGTCGTGGACGGCAGCGCCCGTTCCGGCGGCATGACGAGGACAGCGCCCGTACCGGCACCGTGACGCGGCCGACCACGCAGACCCCCGCACCGAACTACCCCTTCCGCCACCGACGTCATTCCTTTCAGCAAGCAGAGGTTGCCCGATGAGCGATTCCACGCCCCTGATCACCCGAGACTCCAGGACGGCCGCACCCGCGGGGCCCGCGTCCCGCCACATGCCTGCCGCCGCGCGCATGTCGGACAGCGACCCGGACACCGACGCCCGCAGCTGCATGGCGAACCCCGACAGGCAACCGTCGGCGCGAACGGGACAGGTCGACATCCCGACAGTCCGCCCGCTCGGGGAGGTGGTGACCACCGTAGAGAGAACAGCCACCGACCGACACGGCCATGACCCGGCGGTACGGAAAACTCCTACCGGCCTGCATGATTCACGCGACCGCACCGACGCGGTACCGCGACCGCGGCACGAACGGACAGCCGCGCACGCGCCCCACCGCGAACGCCGAGCACGGCCGCTACGGCTCATCCGTCCCGGCCGATCCCTGCGCGCACCGCGCATCGGCACCACTCTCGCCGTCGGAGCCGGCGTCCTGCTGTCGCTCGCGCCCGGCCTGCTGCCGCGCACCCCGATGGCACAGGCGGTGCTGACGGGTCTGCTGGTGGCGATCCTGTTGGGCATCACCGGGATCGGCCGATTCGTCCTGCGCAGATGCGGCGCGCTCCGGGAGCGTCCGAGGTGGCGGATGCCCGTGCTCGGCGCGACGGCGCTGCTGATCGTCGGTGCGGCAGTTCATGCCGGCCACTGGCAGAACCGGCTGCGCGCCGTGATGGGCACCCCGGCGATCGGGCCGGACTATTGGCTGTGGTGCGCGCTCGGAGCGACGATGATCGCGGGCCTGCTCTACGGCCTTGCTCGCGCAATCGGCTGGGTGCTGCGCACTCTCGGACGCACGCGCACGATCGCTGTCGGCGTGGTGGCGGCTGCGGTGCTCGGCCTGGTCGGCGTGCCCTCGATCGTCGAGTGGCGGCGCGGCGCCTACGCCGGCGCGAATGCCGCGATGGACCCCGCGGTGCCGCGCCCGGTCTCGGCGACACGTTCGGGCAGTGCCGAGTCCGTGGTCAGCTGGCCGTCGCTGGGTGCGGAGGGCAGGCGGTTCGTCTCCGGGGCGCCGGTCGGGCCGGTGCGGGTGTATGTCGGCGTGCAATCGGCGCCGGACCTGGATTCCCGTGTCGCGCTGGCGGTTCGAGAGCTGGAACGCTCCGGTGGGCTGACCCGCTCGCATGTGGTGATCGCGGTGCCCACCGGTTCGGGCTGGATCGACGCCAATGCGATCGAGGGTCTCGACGAACGCTTCCTCGGCGACGTCGCGCTGGTCGGCCTGCAGTACTCCTACGCGCCGAGCTGGGCGACGTTCCTGTTCGGGCGCGACGCCGCCGCCGAATCCGCCCGGGCCCTCTTCACCGCCGTCGAACAGCGCATCGCGGCCCTCGAGACGAAGCCGCGGCTGCATGTCTACGGCCAGAGCCTCGGCGCCCTGGGTGGCAGCGCGATCTTCGCCGACGCCGCCGAGCAGGCTCGGCGCACCTGCTCGGTGCTATGGGCCGGGCCGCCCGTCGGGTCCGTGCACCGATCCGGCGCCACCGTGCTGGCCAATACCTCCGATCCGGTGGTGCACTGGTCGCCGTCGCTGTTGTGGCGGGCACCGGATCTGCGTGGCGCGCGGGTGGACGCCCCGGTACCGGGCTGGTTGCCGGTGGCGAGTTTCGTGCAGACCACCGCCGACCTGCTCGCCGCCCTGGACGCGCCGCCCGGGCACGGGCACCGCTACGGCGCGGACCAGGGCACCGCGCTGCCCGACTGCTGAGATCGGGGGTTGACCCCGCGGTGAAACGGGTTCTAGTTTTGGGTGTGTTTGTCGTGGACGGAACAGTCGAGATAGCCGCACCCGCCGATGTCGTGTGGGGTGTGATCACCGGATTCGAGCGGTACGGCGAATGGAACCCCTTCGTCAGCGAATGCCGCTCCACCCTGGAGGTCGGCGCGCCGATCGACATGGTCGTCCACCTGACCGGCTCGAAGCCGCGGCGCCAGCGTGAATTCATCACCAGCCACACTCCCGGCGAGGAGTTCAGCTATTCGATGAAGCCGGTGCCGTTCGGGGCGCTGCACAGCAGGCGCACCCACACCGTCACCGCCCTCGGCCCCGACCGCACCCGCTACGAATCGCATTTCGAGCTCGGCGGCTGGTTGAAGCCGGTCGTGGAACTGGCGCTCGGCAAAGCGCTGCGCCGCGGGTTCACCGGAATGACCGAAGGCGTTGCGCGGCAAGCCGAGAGCTTGCACGCGGCCTGATCATCGAGACCCGCACCGGCGAACGCGCCGGTGCGGATTCTCCGATACTCAGCCGATCGGCCCCCGCGCGGCCTCATACGCCGCACCCACCCGGTACAGCCGGTCGTCGGCCAGCGCCGGCGCCATGATCTGCAGGCCGACGGGCATGCCGTCGTCCTTGCTCAGCCCCGACGGCACCGACATCGCCGGATGCCCGGCCAGGTTGGTGGGCAGGGTGCACAGGTCCGACAGGTACATCGCCAGCGGATCGTCGACCTTCTCGCCCAGCTTCCACGGGGTGAACGGGCTGGTCGGCGAGACCAGCACGTCGACCTGCTCGTAGGCGGCGTCGAAATCGCGGGCGATCAGGGTGCGCACCTTGAGCGCCTGGCCGTAGTACTCGTCGTAGTAACCGGCCGACAGCGCGTAGGTGCCGATCATGATGCGGCGCTTGACCTCGGGACCGAAACCGGCGGCGCGGGTCGCCGCCATCACCTGCTCGGCGCTGTGCGTGCCGTCGTCGTCGACGCGCAGGCCGTAGCGCATGGCGTCGAAGCGAGCCAGGTTCGACGACACCTCACTCGGCATGACCAGGTAGTACGACGACAGCGCGTATTCGAAGTGCGGGCACGACACCTCGATCACCTCGGCGCCGAGTTCCTTCAGCACCGCGACGGCGGCGTCGAAGGATTCGAGCACACCGGGCTGGTAGCTGTCGGAATGCAGTTCCTTGACCACACCGACCTTCACCCCGCGCAGATCACCGCTCGCACCGGCTCGCGCCGCGGCGACGACCGCGGGAACGGGCACGTCGCGGGAGGTGGAGTCGCGCGGATCGTGGCCGGCGATCACCTCGTGCAGCAGCGCGGTGTCGAGCACCGTGCGCCCGCACGGCCCACCCTGATCCAGCGACGACGCACAGGCGACCAGGCCGAAACGCGACACGGTGCCGTAGGTGGGCTTGGTGCCGACGGTCGCGGTCACCGCGGCCGGCTGACGGATCGAGCCACCGGTATCGGTGCCGATCGCCAGGGGCGCCTGATACGAGGCCAGCGCCGCGGCCGAACCACCGCCGGATCCGCCAGGGATGCGGGTGGTGTCCCACGGGTTCTTGGTCGGCCCGTAGGCGGAGTTCTCGGTGGACGACCCCATCGCGAACTCGTCCATGTTGGTCTTGCCGAGAATCGGAATGCCCGCTTCGCGCAGCCGCGTGGTCAGCGTGGCGTCGTACGGTGACACCCAGCCTTCCAGGATCTTCGACGCGCACGTGGTGGGCATATCGGTGGTGGTGAACACGTCCTTGAGCGCCAAGGGAACTCCGGCCAGTGGGGAGACCGGTGCCTGCCCCGCGTCCAGCGCGGTGTCCACGGCCGCGGCGGCGGCCAGCGCCTGCTCGCCCGCGACGTGCAGGAAGGCGTTGTACTCGCCGTCGACCTCGGCGATACGGTCCAGATGCGCCTGGGTGACCTGCGTCGAGGTGACCTCGCGGGAGTGGATCTTGTCGGCCAGTTCCGCCGCCGACAGCTGCGTCAACTCACTCATTCCGCTTCTCCCAGAATCTGCGGCACCATGAACCGCTGCTCTTCGACCGCGGGCGCACCCGAGAGGGCTTCGTTCGGGGTCAGGCCGGGCACCACCACGTCCGGGCGAGTGACATTGGTCGCCGGGTTGGGCGAAGCGGTGGCGGGGACGTCGGCGGCGGCGACCTCGGAGATGGTCCGCACGTGGCTGAGGATCGAATCCAGCTGACCGGCGAACTGATCCAGTTCGTCGTCGGTCAGGGCGAGCCTGGACAGCCGGGCGAGGTGGGCGACCTCGTCGCGGGAGATGGCGGGCACCGCGGACCCCTTTCGAAAGTTGCGCGTGGACGGGCGTGCGTTGCGTATATGTACATCTACTGCGCTATACGCGACGGCACGCATAGCCTAGCGACCTGCCCGCGCCGCATCGCCGCTGCCCGGCACCGAGCCGCGACCGCTCCGCCGCCGGGCCCGCTCGATGCGACCGCCGTTGCGGGCACGCCGGCCCCCGACTCGGTCGGCCCCGCAACCGCCGCGCCGCGGACGGCATCCACAGGTGCGACTACTCGACCGATCCCGCGTCGTTAACGACTGGTTCATGTTCGATACACCTATGAGACATCGAGCCGACATGCTGAAATCACCGGAAGCATCGGCAAACCGAGTGGATCGCGGAAACTTTCGACTCGATAACCGGCGCTCGAGGGTGTAAGGATTGCCAGACCGGGTATACGTTCGCCAGGCTCGGCCGCCAAGGAAAGGACAGCACGTGTCTTACCTGCTCCGCGTGCAACTTCCGGATCGTCCGGGAAGCCTCGGTGCACTCGCACTCGCACTCGGCTCCGTGGGCGCCGACATCCTCTCCCTGGATGTCGTGGAACGCGGGGCAGGCTTCGCGGTCGACGATCTGGTCGTCGAGGTGTCGCCAGGGGCATTGCCCGACACCTTGATCACCGCCGCAGAATCGATCAGCGATGTGCGCGTCGATTCGATCCGGCCGTACTCCGGAGTGCTGGACACCCACCGCGAGCTCGAGCTGATCGACCAGGTCGCCAGCGCCCGCGACGACCGATTACAGGTGCTCGTCGACGGCGCGCCCCGGGTACTGCGCGTCGGCTGGAGCACCATTCTCGATCTCGGCCCGCAGGGCGCCTACCGCGTCGTCGGCAGCCAGAGCGCCCCGGAAACCCAGGCATCCTCAGCGCCGTGGATGCCGTTGAACAAGCCGACCGTGCTCGACCCCGAGGCCGACTGGGTGCCCGAGATCTGGCGCGATATGGACACCAAACTCGCCGCCGCCCCGCTCGGCGATTCCAGCAAGGTACTGCTGCTCGGACGTCCCGGCGGCCCCGACTTCCGGCCCTCGGAGGTCGCGCGCCTGGGCTATCTGGCCGGCATCGTGGCGACGGTCCTCGGCTGATTCGCGACTCGACTGCTGCGGCCGGGCGCTCGGTTCAGGCAAGCGGTAGGCGCAGCACCGTGAGCGGCTGGCCGTCCTCGGTGCGCCAATCCCGTTCGGGCACAGCGACGAAACCGAACCGGTCGTAGATGCGCCGGGCGTCGACCATCGGCGCCATCGTGGTCAGCACTACAGCGTCGAACCCCTGCGCCGAGGCCATCTCGATCACGGTGCGCACCAGCGTTGTCCCCACGCCGAGCCCGCGTGCCCGCTTGCTGACAGCGAGCATCCGGAACTCCAGCTCACCCGCCCGTGCGATCTCCGCGTACGGTGTGCCCGGCCGGGCGACGGTCAACGAGCCGACAACCCGATCCTCGTGCACAGCCACCAGCACCTGCGCCGACGCCGCGCGGTGCTCCACGTCGGCCAGTTCGTGTACATACGGGTTGCCGGCGGGCACGTAGCCCTCGCCCACGTACACCTCGACGGTCAGCTCCGATACCGCCGCGTACTCCGTCGGTAGCGCGTCCCGGACGATCAGCTCGGCGTTCACACCCATGCCCGCATCCTGCCATCGCGGGCGGGACGGATGCCGGGTCAGGCGCCCGGCCCCGCCGCACCCGGGCTGTACAGCTGCCATTTGTCCGGTTTGCCCGGCGGATAGGCGACGGTGAAGGTGTCGCCGATGGACGGCCAGTTGTTCACGTCCCAAGCGAAACGGCCGTAGACGACCGCGCCCTCCACCATCGGGCCGGTCAGATTGCCGGTGATGGTCACGTACTGCTCGCCGGTCAGGTCGTCGGGGCGCGGACTCACTCCGGTGACGTAGAGCGTGCCCACCTCCGGCTCGGACAACCGGACACCGCGACGGCCGCGCAGGTACAGCGCGATCATCCCGGCCAAGGCGCCGATCATGATCACCAGCATCGCGAATTCCAGCATGAGCACAGCCTAGTGGCGGCCGCGGCGGCCGCCGCCCTCAGCGCGGGGTGAGTTCGCTGGTGCCGCGCTCGGTGCGGCGCAGCTGCCAGACCGAGGAGCGGGTCCGGCTCGAACGGCCGTTGCCACGGTCGATCAGGGTGCGGTTGTTGGTGGTGAAGATCAATTGGGCGCCACGGGCATTGGTTTCCGGGTTCTGGAACAGCTGGATCAGCCGGTCGGTCTCCTCGGCGGGAAGCTGCCCGCCGATGTCGTCGACGGCCAGCACCTTGCCCGAGTCGAGCGCGTCGAGCATCGTCGGCAGCAGCCGCAGCAGGGTGAGTGTGGCGGTGGATTCGTCGCCGATGTGGAACGGGACGTCGATGCCCTCGTGCACCAGCCGCAGCCCGACACCGCGCCGGTCCACCATCCGCTCGTAGAGGGCGTCGCGGGCGTTCTTCAGGTTGGTCAGCTCGCGTTCGAGCAGCACCGGGGTGACGCCGTTATCGCTGAGCAGCGTCTCGGCGTAGGCGGGTGAGGACGCCGCGCGCTCGGCCTGCTCGGTGAGCCCGGCGATGTCGACGTCGAGTTCGCGCAGGTAATCGGCGTAGAGCGGATCGTTCTCGGCGATCAGCAGATCGGTGATGCCGAGGTCGACGGTGCGCAGCAGGGTCAGCAACCGGGCCGCGTTCTCGGCGGAGCGGGAGATGTGGCTGCCCACCAGATGTTCGACCCGCGCCGGTTCGGCCGGCCCGCACTGCACCTCGAGCATCGATTCGAACCAGCGATACGCCGGCACCAGCGCCTCGGCGTACATCTGGCCCGCCAGGCTCAGCAGCAGCGAGTTCGGCCGCACCAACGGAGCGAGCGCGGCGATCCCGTAACGCGCCGCCTCGAACATCGGCCCGATCTTGATCTGCTCACCGGTCCGCTCGAATACGATCCGCTTGCGCGAACGCGGGTGCGCGTACAGCCATTCCGCGATGACGTCGGCATTGTCGAGCGCGAAGCCGTAGGTGTACGGGCACCCCTCGGCCACGAACGAGGCCACGAACTCCGTCGGCCGATCGGCGAACCCGAGATGCGGCGAACGCACCGGCCCCGCATACGGATCCCAGCCGGTCACCGAATGCAGCACCGCGTCGCGCATCTGGCCGAGCGCGTCGATCAGGCTGGTCTTGCCCGCTCCCACGGCGCCGTGGACCGCCGTCACCGGCACCGCGACCGGGCCCGACCCGCGACTCAACCGCAACTCCTGCCGGTCGGCCAGCGATTTGTGATTGGTCACCTGAAAACTGCGCAGCATGCGGCCCATCCTTCCGGCTCCGCGCAGTTATCGCGACATCGGCTCGCGGCAGGCGCGGCTACTGGTGAGCGGCCGCCCGGCCCGCGCGGCGGCCGAAGAAGGTGCCGTCGCCGAGGGAGGTTCCGCTGATGTAGCCCCACGAGTGCAGGCCGGAGGTGGCGCGGCCGGCGGCGAACAGGCCGGGGATCGGCTCGCCGTCGAGATCGAGGACATGCCCGTCGACGGTGGTGCGCAGACCGCCGATGGTGAACACCTCCGCGCCACCGCCCGCGGTCCCGCCGTCACCGTATTCGGGTGGGGCCATGCCGCGGCGCACGTCGATCGCGGCGAACGGCGATCGCAGCGGCCGCAGCCAGCGCGCCGACTTGTGGAAGTACGGGTCCTCGCCGCGTTCGGCGTGCCGGTTGTACTCGCCGACGGTGTGCTGCAAGGCGCCGTCGGGCATGCCGATCTCCTGTTCGAGTTCGGCGAGGGTCTCGGCGACGAAATGTGGCCGCACGCCCCAGCGTTCGTCTTCCGGCACTTCCTCGTAGGCCTGCTCGTCGAGAATCACCCACACTCGCAGGTTGTGTTTGAACAGGGCGGCCTGACCGACCAGGCCCGGGTAGACGTCTTCGTTGATGAACCGCTGCCCGACGTCGTTGACAATCATGCCGCGCACCATGATCCCCGGCACCAGCGAGATACCGACCTGTCCGGCCGACATGTGCTTCACCGCCGCGCCGACAGCCTGCGCGATGACGATGCCGCGGCCGTCGTCGCCGCCGTCGCTGTTGACGCCGAGACCCACCAGCTGAGGCGCGTGCTGGGCGAGCATCTCGGCGTTATCGGCGAAACCGCCGGTGGTGAGGACGACGCCGCGGCGCGCCCGATAGGTCACCGTGTCACCGAAATGCCGTGCGACAACGCCGACCACACGATTGCCGTCGACGATCAGCCGCAGCGCGGCCGTATCGGTGTGTACCTGGATCCCGGTGCGGTCCACGGCCTCGCTCAAGACGGCCATGAGTACCTTGCCGCCGAAGCCGTCGGAGGTGACGCGGTGCCCGCGCGGGGCGGGTGTGGCGATCTCGTTGAACGGGTAAGCGTTCTCCCCCATCCACATCAGGCCGTCATCGGTGGGTGGCACCCAGGTCGGCGAATCCCACAGCGAGGGCTTGAACGGCACGCCGTGCCCGGTCAGCCACTGATAGTGCGCGACGCTCTCGCGGCTGTAGAGCCCCACCTTCTCCTGGTCGGCGTCGGGTCCGAGCGCGGCGAGCAGGAATTTCTCCATATCCGCTGCGGTGTCGTCGAATCCACAGGCCTGCTGGATGGGTGTGCCGCCGCCCAGATACATCTCACCGCCCGACAGCGCCGACGATCCGCCGCCACCGCTCTGCCGTTCCAGCAGAATCACCTGGGCTCCGGCGGCCTCGGCATCGAGGGCCGCGGCGGCTCCCGCGCAGCCGTAACCGACCACCAGCACATCTGTTTCGTGGTCGTAGGCCGCGATATCGGCGGCGGCGATCGGGGTGACGGGGACGCGGGCGCTCATCCGGTTCTCCTGTGCTCGGCAACGTCATCGGCGTGGTGCGGGTCACAGTAGGGTCGGCGGATCGGCGGGGGCAGCGAGATGTCCGGTCAGTGGGAGAGGACTCGGTGGCAGGCAGCACACCCTTGGCGCCGTTCCGGCGGCCCGCGATGGCGGGCAGCGAAAGCATCAGCGGAGCTCACCGAACTCGATTCTCTGATCGGCGCACCGGTGCTGGCCGGAGTCGACGATCAGTGCGGCTGGTCGAGCTTGTCCAGGTCGGCCAGGACCTTTTCGTGCCATTCGATTTCGCTGCGGATGCGCATGCGGGCGTGCTCGGCGATGAGGTCGTCGGCGGCGCTCTGATCCGGCCAGCGCCGGTCGAGCAGGTGGTCGATATGGGAGGCACGGGCCTTCAGTGCGGCAATGCGATCGTCGAGATAGCCGCGCAGCAATTCCCGGTCGAGGTCGGCGCTGACGGCGAGGGCGAGATCGACGGGGTCGGGCCGGATATCGATCTCGGTGAAGGCCTCATCGCGCAGCGCGCGCAGTTCGCGCAGGCCCTCGTCGGTGACCTCGTAGACGGTGCGGGCCGGCAGCGCTCCCTGCTGCTCGGTACGCAGCGGCCGGATCAGGCCCTCGCCGGCCATGCGATGCAGCGCGCTGTAGAGCGAGCCGGGCTTGACCCTCGACCACAGGTCGGCGCGGTCGAGCCGGGCATCGCGGCGCAGCTGATGACCATGCATGGGACCGCGCTTGGCCAGAGCGGCCAGGACGAACAGCCGGGTCTCGTTCACCCCATCAGTCTGCCACGAGTACTCGGTTTTGAGTACTCTGCGATGCATGACTGTGCGACCCATTCTCATCGCGGGCGATCCCCGGCTGACCACGCCCGCCACCCCGGTCACCGTGTTCGACGACGAGCTGCGCGCGTTCATCGATGACCTCTTCGAGACCAATACCGCAGCCAACGGTGCCGGTCTGGCGGCGAACCAGGTCGGCGATCCCCGGGCGGTCTTCGTCTACGACCTGGTCGATGAGGGCGTGCATCATCGCGGACACGTGATCAATCCGGTCCTGGAAACCTCCGCTCTCCCCGAGACCATGCCCGACCCCGACGACGACCTCGAAGGCTGCCTGTCGGTCCCCGGCGAATGGTTCCCCACCGGCCGCGCCGCCTACGCGAAGGTCACCGGCGTGGACGTCGCCGGGAACGCGATCGCCGTCGAAGCCACCACCGCCTACCTGGCCCGCTGCCTCCAGCACGAAACCGATCACCTGGCGGGCCACCTCTACCTGGATCGCCTGATCGGGCGTAACCAGCGCGCCGCCCGCCGGATGATCAAGGCCAACGACTGGACCCGCCCCGGGCGTTCGTGGTTGCCATCGGAACAGAACGACTGAATCCTCCGTCTGCCCAGACTCTTCCGCCTCGTGCGCGGACCGACAGCGGCTGACCAGCACGCCGCGGCTACCACCTGGGCTACGCCGGGTGGCCGCCCTGGACGGCGCGCGCGTTGGGTGGACCCCGTCGTCGCGGCCGCGACCGCACCCGCGCTCTTCGCCCGGGAGGTCGGCAGCGGCGGACACGGGCCACATCGCGGCGACGGGCCGACTCCGCCCGGTCCCGTCGGCGGTGAGCGCAGCGGCTCGGTTGCCGGACATCGACCTGACCGGCACTCATCGCGGAGAGGCGGTATCGAGGCAGGACTCACCCAGCCGAGCCGCGTGCCGCACAGTCGGGGGCGGACCACACCCGACCCCAGGGCAACAGCAGTGAACTCGCGACGACGATGGTCGCGGCGACGCCGATCGCGAACCGGAGCCCGCCAGCGGCTGCCAGCAACCCACCGACGGCGATGAACACCGGCTGGGCGCATTTGGAGCTGACCGACCAGGCCGTGCCGACCCGCGCCATGTGCCCGTCGACGGTGTTGTTCATGCGGAATGTGACGAACACCGGGTTGAACACACCCGCGCAGAACAGCAGCAGGGTTTCGGTGGCGACGATGACGACCAGGCCGAGCAGGTTCGGTCCCGCGAGCAGGAGCGGCGCGAGCCAGCAGGTGCGCAGAACGCCGAACCCGAGCAGCACGGCACGCTCCCCGAACACGCCCACCAGTTTCGGTGCGCACATCGACCCGATCAACCCGCCCGCACACGGCAACCCGAGCGACAGCGCGTATTGCCATGGCGCGAAACCCAGTTCACGCAGCATCAGCAGCGCCATCAACGGTGTGGTCATCAGGATCGATCCGCCGAAGACCATCGCGTTCCAGAACAGGCGATGCAGGGCTGGATGGCCGAAGATATAGGCCCAGCCCGCGCGCAGCTCGGCGCGGCGTGCCCGTTCCGGGCGAGGCCCGGGGGGATCCGGTTCGGGGGTACGGATGCTGCGGATTCCGAGCGCCGCGAGCAGATAGCTGACGGCGTCGATGAGCACGGTGAGCGTGAGACCGAAGATCGCGATGAGCGCGCCGCCGGCCGGCGCGCCGAGGGTGGAGGCGATCCAGAACGTCGTCTCGAACCGGCTGTTGGCGTTGATCCGCTGCTGCTGCGGCACAAGCGATTTCACGTAGGCGCCATTGGCGGCGTTGTACACGATGGCGCACACCGTCTGGATGGTGACCACCGCGCACACGTGCGCGTAGGTGAGCACACCCAGCCATGCCGCCACCGGCACACTGGCCAGCGCGCCGAAGACGAGCGCGTCGGCGCCCACCATGATCGGTCGCTCGCGGTGGAATTCGATGAACGGTCCCATCGGCAGTGCGATGGCCGCGCTCGCGACTGCTGCCAGGGCCGCCATCAACGACACCTGTAGGTTCGACGCGTCGAGCACCAGGATCGCCACCATCGGTAGCGCACCGGCACCGAGCGCGCTACCGATCTGGCTGACGGTGAAGGCGCCCCACAGCCGGTAGAAGTCCGGTGCGAGCCGGTCGGCCGGTGCTGCGACAGCGCCGGCCGACCGGCCTCGCTGATCGAGTTGTCCCCCCATTCCGCACGCTATTCGGCGGGCGTCTCGAGTTCCGCCGGTGCGGGGCGAACCGCGTCCGGGCCCGATTCCAGCAGGGTGCGGAAACCGTCCTCGTCGAGGATCGGCACACCCAGCTCCTCGGCCTTGGCGGCCTTGGAACCTGGTGAATCACCGACCACGACGAATGCCGTCTTCTTCGACACCGACCCGGCGGCCTTACCGCCGCGCACCATGATCGCTTCTTTGGCGCCGTCGCGGGAAAACCCTTCCAGCGAACCGGTGACGACGATGGACAGGCCCTCGAGGTTGCGTTCGATCGATTCGTCGCGTTCGTCTTCCATCCGCACGCCGGCGGCCCGCCATTTGTCGACGATGGCGCGATGCCAGTCGACGGTGAACCATTGCGCGACCGCGACGGCGATGGTGGGGCCGACGCCGTCGGTGGCCGACAACTCCTCGACCGAGGCCTGGCTGATCCGCTCCAGGCTGCCGAATTCGGCGGCGAGCGCACGGGCAGCGGTGGGGCCGACGTGGCGGATGGACAGCCCGACGAGCACCCGCCACAGCGGGCGGTCCTTCGCGGCGGCGAGATTGTCGAGCAACCGGCGCCCGTTGGTGGACAGCGTGCCGTTCTTGTTGACGAACAGCGAGGTGGTGAGCAGGCGCTCCTCGGTGAGGTCGAACAGATCGCCCTCGTCGGTGATGGCCCCGGATTTGAGCAGGTCGACCGCCGCTTCGTAGCCGAGCGCCTCGATGTCGAAGGCGCCGCGCCCGGCCATGTGGAAGACCCGCTCACGCAGCTGAGCGGGGCAGAACCGCTGGTTGGGGCAGCGGATATCGGCGTCGCCCTCCTTCTCCGGCGCCAGCTCGGTACCGCATTCGGGACAGTGGGTCGGCATCACGAAGGCGCGTTCGTCGCCGGTGCGAGCGTCCACGACCGGCCCGAGCACCTCGGGAATCACATCGCCGGCCTTGCGGATGGTGACGGTGTCGCCGATCAGTACACCCTTGCGCTGCACCTCCGAGGCGTTGTGCAGGGTCGCCATCGCGACGGTCGACCCCGCGATGGTCACCGGGGCCATCACCGCGAACGGGGTGACCCGGCCGGTGCGGCCGACATTGACCTGGATATCGAGCAGCTTGGTGGTGGCTTCCTCGGGCGGGTATTTGTACGCGATCGCCCAGCGCGGGGCCCGCGACGTGGAGCCGAGGCGGCGCTGCAACGCCATCTCGTCGACCTTGACCACGAGGCCGTCGATCTCGTGCTCGATATCGTGGCGGTGTTCGCCCCAGTACGCCACTCGTTCCAGCACCGCGTCGACGCCTTGCACCAGCTTCGTGTGGCTGGACACCGGGAGCCCCCACGCGGCCAGCGCGTTGTAGGCCTCGTGCTGGGAGCTGGGCGTGTATCCCTCGATGCGGCCGAAACCGTGGCAGATCATCCGCAGCCGCCGCCGCGCGGTGACCGACGGATCCTTCTGACGCAGTGAACCGGCGGCGGTATTGCGCGGATTCGCGTACGGCGGTTTGCCTTCGGCGACGATCGCGGCGTTCAGCGTCTCGAAATCCTCGAGCCGGAAGTACACCTCACCGCGGACCTCGAGCAGATCCGGGATCGGGTGATCGGGATGCGCGGTGAGCTCGCCGGGGATGTCGTCGATGGTGCGGGCATTGAGGGTGACGTCCTCACCGGTGCGTCCGTCCCCGCGAGTGGCGCCTCGTACGAGCTTGCCCTTCTCGTAGACCAGGTTCAGCGCGACACCGTCGATCTTCACCTCGCACAGGTAGTGCAGGCCCGGCCCGGTCTCGGCCTCCACGCGCGCCGCCCAGGAGCGCAGCTCGTCGAAATCGAAGGCATTGTCCAGCGACAGCATGCGCTCGAGATGGTCGACCGCGGTGAAATCGGTGGCGAAACCGCCGCCGACCAGCTGCGTCGGTGAATCGGGCGTGCGCAGGTCCGGATGCGCCTGCTCCATCGCCAGCAGCCGCTGGAACAGTGCGTCGAACTCGCCGTCGGAGATGATCGGCGCGTCCCGCACGTAATAGCGGAACTGGTGCTCGCGCACCTCGTCGGCCAGCTGCTGCCACTCCTGGCGCTGCTGCGAGCTCGCGGACTCGGCAGCCGGCGCGGCGGCATCCATGGCAGGCACGGTCTCCTCGGGCGCTGAGGTGGCGGGGCTTCCGGTGTCACTCACGACTCGAACACTAGCCGAGCCCACCGACAATTCCCGCGACGTTCGCGCACGTCCACGCGCTGCCGACGCCGTGAATCGGGCGGGTTCGCGGCCCTGCGACCGGCGCCGGCGCGCCCCCGGCCTAACCCTCGAACGTCAGCGACTCCGGTTCGTCGGCGTAGGCGGTGGCGACCTCGTGGGCGAGGGCCACCGCGCGCCTGGCCCAGTCCAGCGGCGCGGTTGCCAGCCCGCAGGCGGGCGAGACCAGGATCTGGTCGGCCAGCGTGCGCCGCGGGAAGCCGAGCCGGTCGATCAGCCGCACGCCCGGTTCGGCGATTTCGCGCCAGCCGGGCGGCGTGGTCGGCGCGAGGGTCGGGACCAGGCCGAGAACGAGCTGTGTTCCGCTGTCGATGATCTCACCGACGGCGTCGAGTTCGGCGGTGCCGATAGTGGAAAGATCGAAGCCGATGGCGGCCGCGGCGGATCGGCGCAGCAATGACAGGGCGGGCTGGGCGGCGCAGGTGTGGATCAGTACCGGGGCGTCCTGCCCGGCGATGACGGCATCGAGCAGCGCGAGCGCTTCCGGCTCGGGCAGCGCGCGCACCGTATTGAGCACGCTGGCCCCACTGAGCGAGCCGTTCAGCACCGCGGTCAGAGCGGGTTCGTCCAGTTGCAGCACGACCTCGGCATCGAGGCGTTTTCCCACCTCCGCCACATGCTGAGCCAAGCCCTCGGCCAGCGAGGCGGACAGATCGCGCAGCGCGCCCGGATCGGTGAGCGCCCGATGCCCGGAGCGCAGTTCGACCTCGGCGGCCAGCGTCAGCGGGCCGACGGCCTGCACTTTCACCGTTCGACCCGAACCACGCAAGCCCGCGGTTTCCCAGGCCTCGTCGAGCGCGTCGACATCGGTGCGCAGCAGATCCGAGGCGCGACGCGAGGTCGCACCCGGACGGTCCGCGAGCCGATAGCCGCGCGGTGTGGTGTCGAACCGCAGATCCACCAGCAGCGCCGAGGCTCGGCCGATCATGTCGGCGCCCACCCCACGGGCAGGCAACTCGACCAGATGCGGCAGACCCGGCAGTTCACCGACCGCGATGGCCGCGGCCTCGCGCGGGTCCGTGCCCGGCCACGAGCCGATCGCGGTGGCGATCCCGGACGGCAGGCCGCCACGCGTCTCAGTGCTCACAGTTCACCCTCATCGACGACGTCGCAGCGCACGACAAGCAGAGCCGGCCACCGGGCGAAGACCGTCGCGATCACCGATGCGCGCCGGACGCGGCCGTGCGCGCCGTCGCGGCGATCGTGCCGCTACCGATCACCCGATCGCCCTCCGCATCCGGCAGATACAGCACCACGGCCTGGCCGCGGGCCACCCCGGTCAGCGGCTCGCGCAGCCGCACCGTGAGTCCCGAACCGGTGGCCTCGGCGACCGCGGGCGCGGTGCCGCCGTGCGCGCGCACCTGCACCACACATTCGACCGGCCCGTCCGGCGCCGAACCCGAGGTCCAGATCGCGCGATCGGCCTCGATCGTCCAGACCTGGAGTTCCTCGGCCGACCCGACCCGCACGGTGCCCGAGTCGGGATCGATCTCGGTGACGTAGCGCGGCTTGCCGTCGGCGGCGGGGCCGGGCAGCCCGAGGCCCTTGCGCTGGCCGATGGTGAAGCCGTGCACGCCGTCATGGGTGGCCAGCTCGGTGCCGTCGGAGTCGACGACGGCGCCCGGCCGGATACCGATCTTGGCGCCGAGGAACGCGCGGGTATCACCGGAGGGAATGAAGCAGATGTCGTGGCTGTCCGGCTTGTTCGCGACGGCCAGACCGCGTTCGGCGGCCTCCTCGCGGATCTGCGGCTTGGGGGTGTCGCCCACCGGGAACATGGCACGCGAGAGCTGCTCGGCGGTCAGCACCGCCAGCACGTAGGACTGATCCTTGTCGGCGTCCACCGCGCGGCGCAGCACGCCGTCGGACAGGCGTGCGTAGTGGCCGGTGACGACGGCGTCGAAACCGAGGGCGATCGCGCGATCGGCCAGCGCGGAGAACTTGATCTTCTCGTTGCAGCGCAGGCACGGATTCGGGGTCTCCCCCGCCGCGTAGGCCGCCACGAAATCGTCGATGACGTCTTCTTTGAAGCGGTCGGCGAAATCCCAGACATAGAAGGGGATCCCGAGCACATCGGCGGCCCGGCGGGCATCACCGGCGTCTTCCTTCGAGCAGCAGCCCCTGGAACCGGTGCGCAACGTGCCCGGTGTGGCCGACAGCGCCAGATGAACGCCGACCACGTCGTGGCCGGCGTCGACGGCGCGCGCGGCGGCCACCGCCGAATCCACACCACCGCTCATCGCGGCGAGTACTCGCATCAGAGGCCTCCCTTCGCACCGGCCAGGCCGGCGGCCCTGGCTCGTTCGACGACTTGCGGCAGCACCTCCAGCAGCGCCTGCACATCCGCGCCGGTACTGGTGTGCCCCAGCGAAAACCGCAGTGACCCACGCGCCTGCCACGGTTCGACACCCATCGCGATCAGCACATGGCTGGGCGAGGCGACCCCGGCATTACAGGCCGAGCCGGTGGAGCATTCGATGCCCGCGGCGTCGAGCAGCATCAGCAGCGAATCACCCTCGCAGCCGGCGAAGGTGAAATGCGCGTTGCCCGCGAGCCTGCGCTCGTCGTGTGGGCCGTTCAGCACGGCGTCGGGAATCAGCCGCCGCACGCCCTCGATCAATTCATCACGCAGGAGCGTCAACTCGACGGTGCGCGTGGGCAATTCGGTGACAGCCTGGTGCACCGCGGCGGCAAGTCCGACGGCACCGGCCACATCGACCGTGCCCGATCGCAGATCCCGCTCGTGCCCGCCACCGTGCAACAGTGGCACACACGGCACCTGCCTGCCGAGCAGCAGCACGCCGACCCCGTGCGGACCGCCGACCTTGTGGCCGGCGAAACTCGCCGCCGACAGCCCGCTGGCGCCGAAGTCGATCGGCACCTGCCCCGCCGCCTGCACCGCGTCGCTGTGCATGGGCACCCCGAATTCGGCCGCGACCGCGGCGAGTTCGGCGATCGGCTCGATGGTGCCGACCTCGTTGTTCGCCCACATGACACTCACCAGCGCGACCTCGTCGGCGTGCGCGGCCAGCTCGGCCCGCAGCGCACTCACCGACACCACACCGTCGGCATCGACGGGCAGCCACGTCACCCGGGCACCCTCATGCTGTTCCAGCCACTCGACGGTATCGACCACGGCGTGATGCTCGACCGCGCTGGCGATGACGCGGGTGCGACGCGGATCCTCATCCCGGCGCGCCCAGTAGATCCCCTTGACCGCGAGGTTGTCGCTTTCGGTGCCGCCGGCGGTGAAGATCACCTCCGACGGCCGTGCGCCCAGGTCGGCGGCGATCGATTCGCGCGCCTCCTCCACCCGCCGCCGCGCCGCGCGTCCGGAGCCGTGCAGCGACGAAGCGTTCCCGACCAGGCCGAGCGCAGCCGTCATCGCCTCGATGGCGGCAGGCACCATGGGTGTGGTCGCCGCATGATCGAGGTAGACCGTCTTGGGCGCAGCGTTGACCGGACCCGGGAAACCCGACTTCATGACCGATCCAGCCTATCCGACCGCTGACCTGCACATTATTGGGGTCTAACCTCCGTTTTTACGATTTCCCTACGATTCACCCACGACATGCAAGCCATTCCGGGCCCGCCGGTATTCCCGCAGCCCCCTGAGCAAGGCCTCCCCCAGCGTGAGCGCCTCCGAGCGCTGTCCGTCCACCAGATGGGTATAGACATCCAGGGTGGTGGTGTTGTTCTTGTGCCGCATCCGACGCGTCACATCGGCCAGGCTGTAGGCGCCGTCGGCCAGCAGCGACCCGTACAGGTGCCGCAGCGAGTGGAAGCCCATCCGCTGGCGCACCTTGCCGTCCGGACCCCACGGCACCAACTCCGCCGTGGGTCCGCCGACGGCTGATACAGCCGCGGCGACCCGGTTGCGCATGGCCTTCTGAGACATGCGCCCACCGGAACGGCTGGCCGAGAATGTCAAGAACTTTCCCGACGTGCGACCATCGAGCATGCCCTCGATCCAGTCCGCCACCCAGGGATCGACCGGGAACTCCATGCCCGATGCCTCGGTCTTCAATGGGCCGTCATGACTGCCGACCGTCGTGCCACCCACTCGGCGCTTGGACTTGTACTGGGTGCCCGGCCGGTAGGTGCGCGTTGCGAAGTTCATATCGCTGATGTCAGCCCCGAGTGCCTCGCTCAATCGCAGCCCCAACCCGACACCCAACGCGACCACGATGCGGGTCTCTTCCGGCATCTCGTGAAAGAAGGTCCAGAACTCCATCATGGTCGGGCAGTAGGTGGGAATCTTGGGCCGCTCGCGGTTCGGCTTGGCGTAAGTCTGTGTGGAACACGGCATGACGACCGTCAGCTCCGCTCGCTTGGCCGCAGCCATGATGCGGGTGAGGAGCCGGTGAGTGTCCACCCGGTAGTCGTATGTGTAGCCGGTCCGGTGCAGTCCGGTCATCAGCTTGAGAACGTGTGGTTCACGAACCTCGGAAACGGCGTACATCTCGAGGTACCGGAGAATCAGCCTGATCTTGCTGCGATAGCCGTTGTAGGTGCCGCGATCGATCGCTTGCAGCTCGAGCCACTCCCAGCACCATTGAGACATCATCACCCGCGACGCTTCTTTGGTGATGTGCCGCCCCGACTTGATCGCCGCTACCTGCTCCTGCGCCCACGTCTCAGCTTCGCGTGACGTATCGAATCCTCGGGTATGCGGCGCGTGCCGGATCCCATCCTGATAAGCACCGCGCCACTGACGGTTACGCCCGTAGCTTGCCGACCGGATTTTCCGGCCGTTCTCGTCCTTTTCCTTGAGGTGCCAGGTGTCATATGGCTTGAGCGCACGCAGCGGGGGTACAGGTTTCTGTCGAGTCACCATTCCTACCTCGTCGAGCGATTCGGCGGCACTCCTCCGGGAACGTTACAGCCCAGCGGCGCAATAGATTTCCGGAGTCAGCTCGCTTCCCGCCATCCATCGGAGACTCGCGCCGAGTCGCCACCGGTGGTGAGCGATTGTTCCCACGCGAGTAAGTCAGACCACCGATAACGGCGGAATCTACCGATTCGAACGTAGCGTGGACCCTTGCCTAGCGACGCCCAATTAGCGAGTGTTTTTGGAGGTATTTTCAACCTATTCGATACCTCGACGGTGGTCAGCCAGAAATCATCTTCACCTTGCATTCCGCCACCTTCAGACATGCGTTTTACCCACTCTTTCGATATTCAGCAAAGAACTCTCATACCCGGTCACCTCCGCCGGGGCGCGGTCAGTGGATATCGGTCAGCGGCGCCCCGCGGCCCCCTCCTTTCGCCAAGCCATAACCTCGGGCAAGTAGTGCACATACGGACACCATCAGAAGGGCGCCGTTTCAACGCACCGATCGAAACTCTCAGCTGCCCCGACCACCGACTACGGCAGAGCTGAACGAGCTGGGATGTGTCCGGGCAGGTGTTGGCCTCAAGACGCATCGGGGATCGACGCGCAGAATTTCAAAACGCGCGCCCAACCGGTCAACCTCGGGTTCGTTGACCACACGCGGAGTTGGGCGCAATCCGGGTCTTCTAGCGTTGACCAGCAGGTATCGGATTCGCACGCGAAATCTGGTCCATTCAGCTTGACATTCCGCGCCGTATCGAGCGTCCATGAATGCGGGAACCCCACCGGCACCTGCCGGAATCGCGGGTAACCGTCCCGGCCGGGACATGACCATCCATCCCTACTCGAATGGCCGAGGAGCCGTCATGTCCACACCAACGATCGATACCGCAACGACCAGCGCGCCACCGGAACTGCGTACCGACACCGAGAAAGCGCTCTGGGCCGCCCTGAACAGCAACCCCGGTTCGACCGCTGCCGAACTGGCGAGAACCGCCGAAATCGGCGCATCGACCGCGCGAAAAACACTGGCACGCTGGGTCGCCGACCACCACGTCCACCGCGAACCGAAGTCCGACCCCCGCAGCGCCGACACCTGGTCCGCCACATCATGCCCAGCCGACTCCGACACACGCATAGACCAGCCCGAACCCACCACCGAGACCGTGGACCCGGGAAACGAGGGCGAAACCCGCACCGAGCAAGCCGCTGCCGACACCGCCGGTGCCGCACAGAAACCCGAGGGCTCAGAGCCGACCGTCGTCGACAACGGGGAAGCGAAGCCGGACAAGCTGCCGCCGGGCGGGCTGCGTGGACAGGTCGAGGACTATCTGCGTGATCACCCCGGGGAATCGTTCACCCCGCACCAGATCGGCAAAGCCCTCGAACGCTCCTGCGGCGCGGTGCACAATGCCCTGGTCAAACTCGCCGCCACCGGCGTCGCCGACCAAACCAACGACGCCCCCAAGAAGTTCGCACTCAAACCGTAGCGCCGAACACCGGATCCGACGAGACACGGCCTGACCGCCGAAGTCCCATGGATTCCTCCAGGTCCGGTCGAGACATCCATCCCAGCCCTGGCCCGAGTTTTCGGGACCGAGAGTCGGGCACCACAACAATTTCGTGAACTCGAGAGGATTGATCATGTTCGATAGTTCGATGGCAGCGCATGAGATCGCGGCAACCGAGGCGCACCCGTACCGCGTCATCACCGAACCTGTGCCCTACTGGGATGACCTGCTGCTGACCGTCTACGCCATCACCACAACCGGCGAACGGATCCGCGTCGGCGCGATCCGCTCCGAGAACGGCACGCGGTGGCGCTGGCTCGACAAGGCCAGCGAACTGCCCGTCGGCACCGAATTCCCCTCGGCCACTGACGCCGCCGACGCCATGGCTGCCGACTTCTACACGGCATGGAACGGTGTACCCGCGCACCGCGCCATCCCGGCCGTCTAACAACCCACCACTCCGAAACGGACGTAACCCCGCCACCGGTATCCCCGGTGGCGGGTCGCCTTCGTGTGTCAGCGATCGTCGCACCGTTCGGCAGCATGCCGCCGCCCCTCGCCCCGCGAAACGGACACACGCAGGGACGTGAAACTCGTCTCCCGGAGCAGCTCGAGCACCGCCACTCGGCTCGCATCCACCGACACAGGCGGTTACATCGCCGCCCAGAGCGAAGACCTACGCGCCAACACCAGGCTCAACGCAATCAGTCCCTCCACTCGACTACAAACATAGTTGTCGACTATGTTTGTAGTCATGAGTGAGCGTGTGCGGGTCCTGGCCGATGCCGCAATCCGAGTGATCGCAGCATCCGGGCTGCGCGGATTGACCTACCGGGCGGTCGACGTCGAGGCAGGGTTGCCAGCCGGCTCCACATCGAACCGGTTTCGAACGCGCGACGACCTGATCGCTGGGGTAATCGAGCGCATGGCCGATCTCGAGCTCGCAGACCTCGACGCCGCCGAAGGATCTGCTACCAGTGCATTCGACAAATGGGCCGCAGGAGGACTGAGTCAGACGCTGACTCGCTTCGAGTTGATGATTGAAGGTGTCCGGTCTCCACGGGTAGCCAAAGCACTCGAGGAGCAGCGAGCCCGATTCGCAGCCTTGGCCGAGAGTTCGGCTGTCGCCATCCCTTTCGGCCTGACCAGCCCCGAATTGGTGGCAGTGTTCGCCGGTCTTCAGTTCGCTGAGATCACCACCGGGGAGAAAGTCCTGGAAAAGGCACTTACGTGGATCGCCACTCGAGATGATGCAACAACCCAAGCCGATCGTGAACGTTGAAGTGTTGGTTTGAGCGAGGGGGAAGAAATGAGTGTAACCACTAGGTCGGCGCCTGAGGCGCCGTCCGTGAACCGGCCGTCACGTGCCACGGACCGACAGACGGCGAAAGCCTTTCTCGTCGTGGCTGCCACGATTGTTATCCCATATGCGCTCTGGCCCGTGATCATCATCTGGGCGGTGTTGTACTTCGGCGCCCGCGGATTCAAGCGCCTCTTCCTCTGCAGTAGTTGAGTCGGACACAGCTAACGACGGCGGCGGCATCGCCGAACAAGCACAGCAGGTACGGGTTCAGCTCTGTCTAACCAGGCGATAGACCTGACCGTCCGACAGACGCATCCCACGCCCGGCCAACTTCGGGGCAGCCACGCCGGGCATACGGACGACTGCAACATTCTGCGTGATCAGGGTGGCGTCCTCCACGAACAAGATGGGCTTTCCGGGGCCGGGCGACGGCCCGCTTACGGGACCGCTGGTGAGCCGCTGCACGGGGCCGGGGTGAGTGGCGCATCGGCATGTCCGGCGGCGGTCAACGCTTCCAGCACATAACCGACTTAACCAGATGAACAGCCCAGCAGGTGGGCGATTCACGCGCCCGCATTCGGTAACGGAATTGTCGGCGAGCACCTTGGCGACAATGGCCGCGAAACTCGATCTTCGCCAAATCTCAGCTCGCCACGCGCCTCAAACAGACTTTCTCACCAAAATTTCGGGCAATTTCCACCGGCCACGGCGCGTTCGCGCAAGCGACGGACGATACAAGAACGAATCAGCGGCCGGCGCTGCTTTAGCTCAGGAATTACAGGGGGTGGATTGAATAGAAATGAACCCGGGCACGGGAATGGCAGCTGGGTCGATTAGTACATTCACCAGCAAGCCCAGCAATGCCAGCCGACTGAGACCGGCCGCGGGCCGCGCCGCCCCCGCCGACCATGTGCTTCTTTGTCCCCGTACGGGGAGCCTGGGAGACGGTTACGCCGAAAAGTGGCCCGTGAGCTGGGCTTATCGGCGGCGCGCATGGGGCGTCTTAATGGCCCCACCGACCACCCCACCGAACGCCCCACGGAACGCCCCACCGAAAAGCCACCGTCCACAACCCGACCGGGAATCAATATTCGGAACCGATTCAAGAAGTCGCACAGAATCGAATTAAGGGAATTGCACACTCAACTCGAAAAATTGCATGCCAGTCACCTTGGGACCTGCATTATGGCAGTGAAGCGGCGCCCGGAAATCGCGACTCCCTGCGGCCAATATAGCGAATTTGCCGCCACATATCGATGCCTATCTAATTGCTCGATTCCGCTCACGCAGAGTGCGACTGCCGTCTTTCGTTTCGAGGCGGAGCCCGAGGGTGCTCAGATTCCACCTCCACCTCCGGTATCGCCCTGGTCGCCGTTTTTTCCTCTCCGCTCGAACTTTCTTTTCTATCTCTGGTCGGTGCGCCTTTCGAGCAGGTCCAGCGTTTCCGCGGGTGGCGGTCGACGAGCGTGCCCGCCAGCGAGCCCCAGCGCGATGGCGGCATCATGGCGCACGGCCTCGCGCAGCGGCAGCACCCACTCGCCGGCCGCGTCCGCGGCGAGCGTGCCGCGCCAGGAGACGTCGAGCACGCGGCGCGCGGCACGGTCGGAGTCCGAGTCGCCGATGGGTAGCCAGTAGTTCCCGGCTCCGCCGCTGCAACGAAGCGCGACATCCCTTTCCCGGCGGAGTACGCAGGAGCAGGAACAGGTGCAGGCCGGTGCGCAGCCCCACAGCTCCGGCGGGCGCTGCGCGTAGAGGTTCGCTCACCCGTGACCTTGCTCAACGAATCGGCCAGGGCGAGTGACCGAACGGCGTTCACGCGGCATCGTCGAGACCAGACACGGGCCGGGCACATATGCCTGTTCACGGCCGAAACCAGTACCTGACTATCGAGGCCCGACTGAAGGCATTTGAGGCGGCGGTCGCCGAAATTCGACGGCACCTCGGCCTAGGCGAAGAAGCAGCCGGGTGGGCCGGTCTCGGGTATCAGCATCCTGGCCGCAACAGGTGAAACGGCGGCGACCCGTCATACAGGGCGGGTCGCCGTGGTGCTGTAGACCGAACTTTCAGGGCCGGTCGAACTCACCGGCGTGGACTCCGGCGAGGAACGCTTCCCATTCGCTGGGCGTGAAGATCAGCGCTGGTCCGGCTGTGTTCTTGCTGTCACGTACTCCGATATTGCCCCCGTCGAAAAACGCGACCTCGACACAGTTGCCGCCGTTCCCGCTGTAGCTGGACTTGCGCCAGGTCGGGCTGCTGTGGTCGGTGGTCATTGTGAGCCTTCCTCGATTGCTGATGCGATGAGCTTCTTGGAATCAGTGGTGCTGAGGGCGGCCTTCTTCAGGTCGCGCCACACCAGTTCGTAGGCCGAGACTTCCTCGGGTTTTTGGAGGTACAGGGCGCCGGTCAGCGTGTCCATGTAGGCCAGCGACGGCTCGAGCGGCTCGCCATGCTGGTCTTTTGGGAAGTCGAGCAGTGTGAACGCTCCGGAGACCATCCCTGCGTGCATGCCTGCCGTCCACGGCACGATGCGGATCGAGATGCCTTTGCGGTCGGCTGCGTCGAGCAGGGCCTGGAGCTGGCGCCGGAAGACTTCGGGCTCACCGAACGGCCGGCGTATGACGGCTTCGTTGAGAATGACTTCGAGGCGCGGCGCCTCGGGTCTCGATAGCAGGGCTTGACGGTCCATTCGGACACGCACGCGTGCGGCGATGCGATCGTCGCTGACGAAACCGACGGGGGTCCGTCCGAGGCCGGCGGCGTACTCCTCGATCTGTAGCAGGCCAGGCACCAGTTCAGATTCGTATTGGCGTATTGAGGCTGCGGAGTCTTCGAGCATCACATAGAGCCCGAACCAGTCGGGGATCTCGGTTTCGGTCCGGTCGTGCCACCAAGCTTTCTTGCGGCCGTTGCGCGTTTCGGCGGTCAGTGCAAGCAGCAGGTCGCGGTCGGCGTCGGGGGCGCCGTACAACTCGAGCAGCGCCCGCACGATCGGCTCCTGGAACTTCACGCCTTCCGCGCCCTCTTCCATGCGGATGAGCGTCGATCGCCCCAGTCCTACGTGCTGCGCGGCTTCACCCTGCGACAGCCGCCGCGGCTTGCCTTTGCCGTCGACCGCCGGCGCGCTTTCGCGCAGGCGGGTGAGCTGGCGTCCGATGTGGCGCCGCAGAACCGCAGTGCTGACCGACTCCAGTGCCACGTGAGCTCCTCATCGCGTCGGTTGGTGTTTCACCCAAATTAAACATCTCCGCCACGGAGACGGACAAGGACGGTTGCATTCGATCAACAAGCATACTGAACGGTATGAAATACGACTTACTATTTTGATACTGTTTCAATTCAACCATTGCCATATTACGCTGACCGGAGCACACTGTTTCACTAGTGGTTCGGGCCACAGCTCACACCGAGATGTCAAGCGCTGGGCCCTGATTGCGCATAGATGACGACCTGGATTCCTGACATTCAGGAACCTCCGACTGCCAGGGGTGGAGCATGAAGCTCACGAGTCGAGAACTCCTCATCACGCTGGATGGCGGCGAGACCGCACGAGACCGCTGTCGGCGCTATCGGCGCGAACTGTTGCTTCCAGCGGTCGTCCCACCAGGCACGGACAAGATCATCGTCCCGTTGCTGGACGGCGTCATGAACTCGGTGACCGCGCCGTCGAGCTTGGCGATCGGCGCTGTCGAGATACTGGCAATTCGCGGAGAGCTGGGACCGGTCGTGAAAAATGGGCGCCGGATGACGTTCCTGACAACGCCGTCGGTCTACGACAACGACGCGCTGGTCTATCTCAACATCACCGTGGGCGGACAAATCGCGTCCCTGCCATCACCTGCCGATGAAGCCGCTGGGCGACGGCAATGGGTCGTCCAGACGATCGCAGAGGGTGGCCTCCCATCCACGCGGACCGTACTGCGTGCGCTGACTGGGGTGGCACGGCGATGAGACCAACGTTGTTCGGATACCTACGCACCGAGCTCGTCGGCAGCTACATCGTCGAGGTGCATGAGATGATGCGCGAGTTCGCCGAGGGCGAGGGCTTGGTCCTGGGGATTGTCCGGCACGAAACCGGCGCGAATACCAGCGAGCTGTGGCAGTTGCGGCAGGATCTGCTGCGCGCTGAATCGAGGCATGTCATCACGCCGACGCCGACCCACATGGAGGAGGGCCGCGGCCCTGAGCGGATCAGGCAGGTGCGCCAGCTCACGCGCATCCCTGGGGTGCAGGTGTGGTACCTCAGCCCGAGCGAGAATGTGGCTATGGTGCGCCACCTGCGCCGCAATCGCGATATCCCCGCCCCGCAGGTACGCCAGGTGGGCGATTCGCGCAGCGTGGTTGGGCATTTCACGCTCGGCGTGAATTTGGCCGCGCGCGGAATCGTGCAGCTCGAGGTTCACGAGAAGCTCACTCGCGCAGGCCTGCGCCATCTGTGTGCTCCGGCCGAACAGGTCATCCAGGCGGTACTCGAGGAGGTTGCCGCTGCGGCCCAGCCACAGATCTATGCGCGAGTGGCCGCTGGCTACCCGGATCTGGCCCCGCTCGAGCTGGAGGTGTGGCTGCTGCGTGGCCAGGCATGGCTCGAGGTACAGGTGCATGAGCACGGCGATCGGACAGCGGATCCGGTGAGTACCGGTGTGGCTGCGGTCGGTGAGCACGGGCGGTGCAAGTCAGCGGTCGGAGGCATGCTCACCTGGGCGCGGCTGCCGTTGACCGTCACACCATCGGTCTTGCCGAGTACTGCGACCACCATGCGGGGCGTGGTCTAATGCGCGCCGTAGGCTTTGTCCGCGAAGACCTCTCCGACGATGTTCCCGAGACAATGCGTGAGCTCCGCGCTGTGGCAGCAAGCCACCATCTGTTGGAGCTTCGTGTCTGGGTCATCGCTGATCCGGCTGTCGCCTTCGCCCTCGCCGCGGATGCCGATGTGGTGCTGGTGCCGACAGAGGCGCATATCCGCGGCTGGATGGACGCCGTGCGGGTTTCCGCCGATGTGTACACCGTCGACCCACCACGTTGTTGGCCGCGCGGCGGTGGACCCGCCCGGCGCCTCGTCAGTGCGCGCAAGCCGAGCTCGGCGGCTCGATGATGGCCGCGCCGACTGTTCATCTGACCGTGCGGTTTCCGGGCACCAACACCGTGTTGCACTACGCGGCCACCTCTGACGCTGCTGAGGCGTTTGCGTCGGCTGCTGCCGCCCAACGCCTCGCTGACGTGCAGATCGACGAATTCGTGACCGACGAGCTTCCCGCACTGCCGTGCCCGGGCCTGTGGCCATAGGCCGGTCATTCCACCGCTCCACCCAACTCTCAGCATGAACGGCTTTCTCAACCCAGATGTCAAGCGGAGATGTCCGGGTAGCCGTTGGCGTCGCTGGCCCCGGCTTACCCGCTGTACTGACAACGATCCGATAGCAGCGGGCCCGGAATCTCCTCTGGTTCCGGGCCCGCTGCCGTTTCGTGGTCGTCTACACCGTGGTGTTCTCCAGTGAGCCGAAGAAGGTTTCGAGGATGGCGTTGTCGGCGTAGGCGAGTTGGGTGTTGGCGGCGTCGGCCTGGCTGAACCAGCGCAGTTCCTGGCCCTCGGTCAGTACGACGTCGTCGATGTCGAAATCGACTGCGGCGGTGAAGGTGTGCTCGATGCCGAAATCGAGGTCGCGGGTGCAGAGGAATTGGACGGTGTCCGGGTCGAGCTGGACGCCGATCTCTTCTTCGATCTCGCGGACGACGCATTCGGCCGGTGTCTCGCCGGCTTCGATCATCCCGCCCAACAGGCTCCACATGTTCGGGTAGAGGATGTCGGGTTTGTCGTCACGCAGGTACATCAGCACCTCGTGATGCGGGTTGACCAGGATGATCTGGGTGCCTTCCTTCTTCGCCATTTCGGGTTGGGTTCCTTTCAGCGTTGGTAGGCGATGGCGATCTTGGTGACTGCGGCGGCGACGTCGTCGACGTCGGTGGCGGTCATCGCGGGGTAGAGCGGCAAGCTGAGGATCCGGTCGGAGACCTCGCGGGCGACCGGGGCGGTGTCGCCGGTCAAGCCGTGTTCGCGCTGATAGTACGGCTGCCGGTTGAGTGCGATGAAGTGAATGCCGGTATTGATGCCCTCCTCACGCAGCGCGGCCACGACCTTGTCCCGGTCGATGGTCAGGGCATCGATGTCGATGTCGACGATGTAGAGGTGATGGGCGTGGCGGACGCCGGGCCGGCGGTGGAGTGGGCGGATTGCGGGCAGGTCGGCCAGCAGCCGGTCGTAGCGGTCGGCGAGTGCTGTGCGGGCGGCGATGAAGCCGTCGAGCTTGGGCAGTTGGTGGATGCCGAGCGCGGCCGCGGTGTCGGGCATGTGGAATTTGTGCCCGGCCAGGTACTGCTGCCAGTGCGGGGATCCGCCGACGGCGTGCCGTTTCCAAGCGTCGCGGGAGATGCCGTGCATGACCAGCATCCGCGCCTTCTCGGCGAGGCCGTCGTCGTCGGTGACGAGCATGCCGCCTTCACCGCAGCTGACGTTCTTGGTCGCGTAGAACGAGAAGCAGGTCATCGTCGACCAGGACCCGATCCTGCGGCCGTCCTGCTCGGCGCCGATCGCGTGGGCCGCGTCCTCGATGACGGTCAGCCCGTACTCGGCCGCGAGCGCGCCGATGGCGGCGATGTCGGCGGGTTGGCCGGCCATGTGCACCGGCATGATCGCTCGGGTGCGTGGGGTAATGACCTTCGCGATCGTCTCCGGTGTGATCATCAGTGTGTGCGGGTCGACATCGGCGAAGACCGGTGTGGCGCGGTTGTGGATGATGGCGTTGCCGGTGGCAGGCCAGGTGATCGGTGAGGTGATCACCTCGTCCCCTGCGCCGATCCCTGCGGCGGCGATGGCGGCCTGCAACGCACCGGAGCAGGAGTTGGTGGCGATCGCGTGTTTGGCGCCGACGTAGTCGGCGACCATCGCTTCGAACTTCTTCGTGCGCGGGCCGGTCGACAACCAGCCCGACCGCAAGGTCGCGATCACCTCGTTCTCTTCCTCCGGGCCGAAGGACGGCAGCGCGAACGGCAGCGGCTGGGTGCGGATCGGGCGGCCGCCGTCGACGGCCGGGACGACGAGCTGGCGGCGCAGGCTGGCCTCGGTGGATAACGCCGGCTCGGCGGCCGCGGCGTCGAGCCGGGCCGGATCCTCGCGGAACCAGTCGCGAACTTCCCGGACCCCGTCCCGGATCGAATGCGTCGGGGTGAACCCGGTGGCGGCGGTGAACGCGCCGCCGGAGAGCCGGTAGTCGCGGGAATCGCGCGGCCCGCCGGTGAATTCGATTGCGGTGTTGCCGAGCTCGCCGGCGACGGTGCGGGCCAGCGTGCGGATGCGGATGTTCTCGCCGACCACGTTCCAGATCGGGGCCGTCGGCAACTGGTCGGCGGGGATGTGAAGGCAGCGCAGGTAGGCTGCGGCCGCGTCCCGCACGTGCAGCATGGGCCGCCACTGGGTGCCGTCGCCGTCGACGCGGACCTCGGCGCGGGTCATCGCCCGGTAGACCATGGCGTGCACGGCCAGATCGATCCGCATCCTCGGCGACACCCCGAACAGCGTGCCCAGCCGCAGCGAGATCGGGGTGAAGGTGTCGGTCGCGAGCTCGGTCAACGACTGCTCGGCGGCGCGTTTACTGCGCGCGTACTCCGAACGCGGCAACAACGGTGAATCCTCGTGCAGCAACGCATCCGATGCCCCGTAGACCGCGGCGGTGGAGGCGTGGAGGAAGCGGCGCACTCCGCGCTCGCGGGCAGCGAGGGCCAGGCGGTGGAGGCTGTCATGGTTGACCGAGGTGGTCCAGGTGGCGTTCAGTTCGCCAGCAGGGTCGTTCGACACAGCGGCCAGGGCGATGACGGCGTCGGCGCCGTCGAGCAGTTCGGTGCCGAGGCTGCGCACGTCGACGGTCTCGATGCGCAGGTTCGGGTGCGGATCCAGGCATGGGCCGTGCGGGAAGGCGTCGGCGGCGACCACGGTGTGGCCGTGGTCGAGCAACATGGGCACCAGGACCGATCCGAGGTATCCGGCGGCACCGGTCACCAAAATGGTGGCGTTCACGGTGGGCTCCTTTGTGAGGCGGGACCATTACGCCTTTCAGGGGATCGGTGACCACGTGAGTGATCGAGGTGATCACATGAGCCTTCACAAACTCTCACCAGCCCGGGTGTGGCAGGCATATCGTGGTCGGACAACCACATTCGGCAGCCAGGTGGGGTCGGGATGCACGAGACACAATCGACGTTGGGTTCGATGCTGGGGAAAGCCCGCCTCGATGCGGGGATGACCCAACAGGCGGTCGCCAGTCAGTGCCGTGTTTCCCGCTCCTACATCGCCCATATCGAAGCCGGGCGAGCAACGCCGCCGGATCGCCGGTTCTGGATGGCCGCCGATGCGGCCGTGCGCGCCGGCGGAACGCTCGTCAGCGCATACGACGCGCACACCGGGCGACGGTTCACCGTGGACCCCAACCCGGCGGACCTGCACCTGTCCCTCGACCTGAAGGCGTGGATCGACATGAACCGACGAGAGCTGTTGAGTTTCCTCGCCGCCGCCGGGACACTTCCGGCGGCCGCGGTGCTGGCCGGGCTCGACGAGCCCGAACGCGCCCGGCTCGGGTACGCGCTCGGCGGCCGAGTCGACGAAGCCGCGATCCGCCAGCTCGAGGCGGTCTGCGATGTGACCGCCCAGCAATACGAGGCATTCGGCCCGCGAGCGGTCGCCGCGATCCGGCGCGGGCAGGCCGAGCTCGTCGAAACGCTGCTGCCCGACTGCCCTTCCAAGCTCAAACCGCGCCTGCACGCCGTGCGGGCCTCGCTGGCCCGGGTGATCGGCTGGCAAGCCTACGACGCCGGCGACATCCGCACTGCGACCACGCATTACGAGGTCGCCCGCAAAGCCGCCGACGACGCCGGAGACCCGGCACTGACCGCACTAGTGCTCTGCAACGCCTCCCTCGCCGCCACCCGCGACGGACGCCCCGGCCTCGGAGTCGACCACGCCACCGCCGCACACTGGTGGGCCACCCGCGCCGGCGACCGCCTACTCGCCGCCTACGCCCTCGACATGGCCGCCGAAGCCCACGCCGAACGCGGCGACGCACGCGAAACCCGCTCCGCCCTCGCCGAAGCCGACGACCTCGTCCACACGGCCGAATCCGACATGCCGAGCTGGGTATTCGATCGCGCGATCCACGCCGGATTCGCCTCCGAATGCCTGGTCAAACTCGGTGACCGCCAGCCCGCGGTCGACGCCGCCCGCGACTGCGTCGACCTGATCGACCCCGCCTACGCCCTCTCGCGCGGCTTCGCCGACATCGGCCTGGCCGCAGCGCTGTGCCACGCAGGCGACATCGACGAAGCAGCCGCACTCACCCGCACCACCAGCACCGTCGCCACCGCCTACGGCTCACCCCGCCTCGCCACCGAGGTCCACGCCACCCACACAGCCCTGCGCGCTGCCGCACCCAACTCCACTGCCGTCCGCGAACTCGACGCCGCCCTCGCGGTCTGACGTCCGCGGGCGCGGCCCGCGGACGTCGCATGGTGGCCTCGATGCGGCCGGCACAGGGCGGCTTCGCCTGTTGGTGTCCACCGGCGGGCGTCTTCGGGGGCCGAGATGTTGGACAACTGTCATGCCCCGTTCAAGGTGGCGCTCGCCTATCGCGGCTTGTGATGTCCGGTTGCGTGCAGGTAAGCCAGTGTGCCCCAGTACTTGTTGCCGCCCCGTCAGACTTCACGGGGCTTAGGCACACATATTCGACGTTCCCTATCGGGGCAGAATTCGCTTCCTATCACCAGCTGACCAGGACAGCTCCCAGGTCACGCGCGTTCCCATCTCCCACGTGCCCCGCCAGAGCGCAACCAGCGCTACGTATGCGCAGGTCAGAACGATATGAGAGAAGGTGAAGCTGGACCAGGCCAGAAACCAGGTCACGGGTCGCAGATTCGTGCCCTAGGGTGCTCGCTCCAGCTAACGACACCCAAGATCGATACAGCGCCGACAAGCAGCCGTGTCCGCTGCTTTTGCACGGAGCCGGTCGCGTGCTTCACGCAACCTGGTCGGTGGTTGAAACCTGGGCCGAATCACCGCGCGACTCGCCCTTCTGCTGCGGCCTGTCGTGCGCGTAGCCCATACGGCGTGAGGCCACGAGGCTTGAAGACCGCCAGGATCATCGCACCAGCCAGAACCATAGCAGCGGCTGCGCAGTGGACAACGAAAGTCGGCGCCCGTAACTCAGTCAGTGTTGAGGATGGGCGCGCCGCGACGGCGGCATAGTGGTCGACCGTGCGGGTGTAAAGGATCAGGATAGCCGTCGCCACCACGTTGAGCATGAGTTTGAACAGCACCCAGTAATGACGGACCAGACCCCATGGTGTGCCAAGGGATTGAACGATGCCCGTCAATAGCGAACCGACCGATAGCGGCACCAGCACCCACCACGCGAGTGGTCGGACGACGAGATCGATCGCACGCACCACCTGCACGTCGGAACTAGTGATCCCGACGATGGCCAAGGTCAAGAACGTGAGAACCGCGCCGAGCCACCCGACCGAGCTGCTGACGTGAACCGTGAGGGCAAGTTTTCGCCCGCGCGGGCTCAGCACCGCACGAGCTCGTCAGTGGTTGGCGCCGCGGCCAACTGAGCGTGTCGCCCCGGCCCGTGCTGACCACCGCTGACGAGCAGTCCGACAACGAGCAGCGCCACTAGGAGCGCGACGACGACTCCGGTCACTTTCACCCAGCGGGGCGTTCTCAGGCCGTGGGCACGTTGCGGTGAGCTGTTGGTCATCAGGAGCCCTTTCGGTTCGAGCGTCATTTCCTTCAAGACAATATGTCGCTATAATAAACAGTCTGTCTACAACGATGGCAGGATGTAACCTGGGCGGGTGCCGAAGTTGTGGAGCGAGACGATTGATTCGCACCGTCGCACGGTGCGTGAATCGATCCTCGACGCTGCCGCACGGTTGGCGATCGAGCACGGAGTGGCGTCGGTGACGATGTCGCGGATCGCCGAGCAGGCCGGGATCGGGCGGGCAACGCTGTACAAGTACTTCCCCGACGTAGGCTCGATTCTTGCCGCCTGGCATGAGCGCCAGGTCGGTCACCACTTGGAGCAGCTGGCGGTGGTGAGCGAGGCCGAGGCCGACCCGACGCAACGACTGGATGTCCTGTTGGGCACCTATGCGCAAATTCTTCGCGAATCCAGGCACCGTCACGACAGCGATCTAGGCGCGATGGTGCACCACAGCGGCCCGCACGTCGACCACGCCGAACAACGACTACGCCAGTTGATGACAGATGCGGTGGCCGCTGCGGCGGCGGCGGGCACGGTGAGGACGGATGCACCCGCGGGTGAGCTGGCAAACTACTGCTTGCATGCGTTGGATGCTGCGGTCTCGGCATCGTCGGACGCCGCGGTAGCCCGACTGATCACAGTGATCCGGGCCGGTTTGGAACCCGCCTGATCAGACATTGATTTCGGAACCGGGCGGGGCGGAATATTTCCAGCAATCGGAGGTAGTCGGTCTGCGTGGGGGTTTGCGCGAGGAGGTGAACGTGATGCTCGGGATGTGTATGCAGATGATGAATATGCTCCGCGACATGTGGAACATGATGTTCCCGTCCATGCCGATGTGAACCGGGCGCCAGCGATAGGCTGTGCTGTGCAGCGCCGTCAGCCGGGTGCCGGCCGATATTCTCCGCGGGCCAGGTCTTGGTCCGCGGTCGGCTGTCTGTCTTTCGACATGCAAGGTCATGTCCCGACTCCCGAGGAGTTCACATGTCTCGACGTTCCATCATCGCTCGAAGGCTCATTCCGTGTGTTGGATTGGTAGCCCTGGTCGTGGCCGGCTGCGGGAATGACGACGATGCCACACCGGTCCATCATTCCTCCACGACTTCGGCCGACTCTGCGACTGCGGCAACCGGCATCGCCCCTGCGGGCACCTTCAACGATGCCGATGTGACGTTCTTGCAGATGATGTATCCGCACCATGACCAGGCCGTGGAGATGGCCGAGCTGGTGCCAACGCGATCCCAGGATCAGCAGGTCATCGACCTCGCAGCCGGGATCAAAGCAGCTCAGCAGCCTGAGATGACCCAGATTCAATCCCTGCTGGCCAGTGCCGGAAAGCCGGACCCCGCCGACGGCACGATGAACCACGACATGCCCGGCATGATGTCGCCGGAGCAGATGTCCTCGCTCGGGGCGATGTCGGGGCCCGAGTTCGACAAGATGTGGTTGCAGATGATGATCGACCATCACCGCGGAGCGGTGGAGATGGCCCAAACCGAGATCGCCTCCGGAACCAACCCCCAGGCAAAACAAATGGCTGAAACCATCGTCGCCACACAGCAGCAAGAGATCGCCCAGATGGAAACACTTCTGGGACAAAAGTGAGCCCGTCCGGCCCGCTCGCGAAGCCCTGGCAGCCTCCCTTGCTATACGGGGCGTGGGACATGCGGGGTCGGAGCGCCGCTGGGTGGTCGGCGCAGTTCGTCGCTTTGCAGCTCGGCCGAGCGACTTGGTCGGCAGAACTCACCACCGGGACGGCCGTGCTGTCGGCCTAGTTATCACAGTGCTCGGCGCTGCATTCGGATGCCCGATAGGCATGACGGAAACGACTGGCCACCGCCGCCGGATCAACGAGCCGCCTACGTTGCTCTCCGGTGTTCGTAATCGGCGTGGGCGAAGGTCAATCCCCACATATCCAGCCCCGAGGTGTCGTGCCGGATATGCGGGATCGGCCGCCCGGGTTCGCCGAGTCGGTGATCAGCCGAGGGCCGCTATCAGCTCCCGGCACGCCGCTTCACAGCGCCGGCATGCCTGCGCGCAGACACGGCAGTGTTCGTGAGCGGTATGGCGTTCGCATTCATCGGCGCAACTCGCGCACGCGGTCGCGCACGCCTCGAGAAACGCCCGGGTCAAGTTCGCGTCGTAACCGGTGTGACGAGACACAACCCTTCCCGTCGTGTCGCAGATGTCGGCGCAGTCGAGATCTGACCTGATGCACTTGACCAGCTCGGCCACGCCCGGCTCGCTCAAACAGGCATCAGCGCACGCGGTACACGCCTGTGCGCATTCGAAACATCGCTCGATGCACGTAGCGAGCACGTTCCGGTCGACCCGGCCGAGATCGGCCGGATACGAGTCGAGCAGTTCAGCGACGGTACCCATGAATTTCCTCCTCGACGACAAGTCCAGCTGGTCGTCAGTGCATTACCCGGCTGCCCGGGCATAAAACCGGCCCGCCGCGGCGGATCGGCTGAGTCAACCGGTCCCGCACATCGGCCCCCACGCAGGCTCATGACTGGCGTCGAGTCAGTACATGGCGGGCGCCACACTTCGGAACGGTTGCCTTACCCCTGACTCATATCTACAGCCTTACTACGTAGATACCGTGCCCCATTCGAACACGCCGAGATCTGGCAAAGACCGTCGTCAACGCCGCCCGCGGTGGCCTGATCGACGAGCAGGCCCTGGCCGACGCCATCAAATCCGGCCACGGCCGTGCCGCCGGGCCGGGCGTGCTGGAGACCGCCCCATGCACCGACAGCCCGCTATTCGAGCTGCCCGAGGTCGTCGCGACCCCGCACCTGGGCGCTCCAACCGCCAAGGCCCAGGAGCGCGTGGGCACCACTGTCGCCAAGTCGGATCGCTCACTGGAATTGGGGACGCCTTGGCCTTTTGCCGCACGCAGGAGGTGTGGGGATTGTCACGTCAAGTAGATACCCTACGGGGGTAAGGTGTCTAGCTATGAGCGGATTCGATCGAGTAGTAGTGGTAGGGGCCTCCTTGGCTGGACTGCGCGCCGTCCAAGCGCTGCGGGACGTCGGCTTCCCTGGGGAGATCACGGTTATCGGCGCGGAAGCACACCTGCCGTATAACCGTCCACCCCTGTCGAAAAGCGCGCTGGACGGCGACGACGATGTCTCACTACCGGGAGCAGAGAGTCTCGGCGACGGATGGTTGCGCGGTCGGCGCGCCACAGCGCTACGCCAACAAGACAAAACGGTCGTCCTCGACGACGGCTCTGAAGTCCCGTATGACGGGCTCGTCATAGCGACCGGCGCACGGCCACGACAGCTCGGCGAACATCCCTCGTGGGTACATACTTTGCGCACGCTCGACGACGCGCTGACACTGCGGGCGGCGCTCGCCAACTGGCCTGATCGAGTGACAATCGTCGGCGGCGGGTTCATCGGCAGCGAAGTCGCTTCCACCGCCCGACGACAGGGCTTGTCGGTAACCCTTGTCGATGCCGGTCCATACCCGATGCTCGCCACCCTCGGCCGCCACGCGGCACGCTGGCTTGCCGGCCACCACACCCGCCACGGCGTCGAACTCGTAACAGGCTCACGAGTAAGGGCGTTCGACGAAGACGGCCTTCCAGCAGTTCGACTGGAGGACGGCCGGTCCATCCAAGCAGAGTTGGTCGTGGCCGGAATGGGCGTGGTGGCGGACACCGCCTGGCTGGAGGGAAGCGGTCTGAAACTCGATAGCGGAGTGATCGCAACGAACACGCTCTTCGCGGAAGGAACCGACACTATAGTCGCGGCAGGCGATGTCGCACGCTGGTCCCACGACCTCTTCGCCGGGGCACTCGTTCGAGTCGAGCACTGGGCCAACGCCAATGAGCAAGGCGCGCTCGCCGCCCGCAACCTCCTTGCCGGACCATCTGCAGCGCAGCCGTACTCGGCTGTCCCTTCGTTCGCCACTCACATACATGGCGCCCGAATCCAGACCGCCGGCCTGCCCTACCTCGCCGATGAGGAGCGTATCGTCTTCGGTGCTGTCGAGGACGATCAGTTTGCTACCGCGTTCTTGGCGAACGGCGTTCTGGTGGGTGCGGTCGCAGTGAATGCCCACAAAGAGTTGAACCGGTTCCGGCGCGCTATCGCCGCGCGGGCGTCCTTGGGGGACATCGCTGTGTGACAGTCCAGTGCGGCGGTCGACCGCAATCACATTCTCGGATGCGCTGGTGGGCCGGTGGCCCGCCGATTCTCGGGCGACTCGCCGTCGGCTGTCAGCGCAGAAGACTACCTGGAGTTGCGGCATATCGACCGGACGCGGAGCGCCCGCCGGACCACTGGCATGCAGCTTCCCGCCAGCATGCGGATGAAAACCGCACGAGACGACCAACCGAGGTCGGCCGATTCATGGATTCGATCCGGCCGACCTCGACTGGAATCGCTACATCATCGGGCAGGTCGAGCCCATCATCCGACAGAGCATGCCGCAGATCATTTGGACGGGGTTCATCTCACCTCCTCCTATCACAGCTCCCACCGGAAGCCGAACGAATACGACGGCCATGAGGCGATTACCACGGCTATAGAGCCTGGCCACCCAACCCCAGCGAACTACTATATACGTACGTAACTAGTAGAGTAAGTGCGGCAGAGAACCTGGATCTATCTGGACGCGAGCTTTCGAGCGCTTCTACAGCAGCCACCCAAACCTGTCAACAACGAGCAGGTTGGCCATCCCCCACACAACGCGACACACGTAGGAGATGCCCACCGGCACTGCCAAGCTCGCCGACCGGTTACGATTTATGTACACAGATAGTATCCAGGTGGGTGGAGTCCCTACCTGTCATCGGCCGCGCTCACAACCACCACAACGGTGGAGTTGAGCGAGGATCAGTTCGAGGAGGAGACCGATTGGCACATCGTTTCGGCGATCTGGAGGCGGTCGTCATGGACCGGATCTGGTCAGCCGACGATACGACAACGGTGCGTGAGGTGTTCGAGGACCTACTCCAAGTCCGGGAGATGGCCTATACCACCGTGATGACCACGATGGATAACCTGCACCGAAAGGGCTGGCTGGAGCGAGAGCGGCGAGGTCGAGCTTACGTCTACTGGCCTTCGTTGAGCCGCGAACAATACAGCGCCAAACTTATGCGCGACGCCCTCGGCGGCGGCCGTTCAGACCTGATTCTCGCGCACTTCGTCGAACAGATCAGCGACGATGAATCGGCGGCTCTGCGGACGGTGTTGCGGGGCGTCGCCGCCCGGCGGGGGAAGAAGGAGTGAGCCTCGCCATCTGCCTGCTTGTCTACGCCACAGTCGTGTGCGTGGTCTCGCCACGGCTACTGCCCCGCCTGACAGGTCTCGGAAGCACCCCAACCGCCGCGGTCGCGGCATGGCTGGTTGCACTGGCGAGCGTTGTTGCCTCATGGGTCGGCGCAGCTATCGCACTCACCGCAGAGCTCGTGCGAACGTGGGACCGGCCGGCCTCGTCGATACTCGGCGCATGTCTCGCAGCGGTACGTACGGCCGGCAGCGGGCACTACGGCTTCGCCGCCCAAATCGGCGTGGCAACATTTGCCGTCGCGCTGTCGGGCTTCTTGATGGCAGTGGCGGTTCGCATTGCCCGAGCGCTCGCACGTGCCCGGAAGATCAGCGCGGAGCATGCCCGGTCGGCACATATCGTAGGGCGCCGTGTGCCGGGCGTGGACGGGGTCGTCATCGACGCGCCAGAGAAGGCCGCGTATTGCGTTGCTGGACGGCCGGGGACTGTCGTGGTCACCAGCGCCGCGGTGGCCGCACTCGATGTCGACCATTTGGAAGCTGTCCTCGCCCATGAACGAGCGCACCTCGATGGGCGACACCACCTTGTGCTCGCGGTAACTCGTGCTCTCGCGAACGTATTGCCGCGCCTCCAGCTGTTCGGCGTCGCTCGGAACGAGGTTGCCCAACTGCTGGAAATGTGCGCCGACGATCGAGCGGCCCGCAGGCACGGGCGGACCACCGTTCTGTCCGCGATTGTTCGCCTGTCCGACGCTCCCGTTCCCCGGCGAGCACTTGGTGCCAGTTCAGTCGGCATCAGCGCACGGATCAGACGACTGGATGGCCCAGTCTCTGCCGTCGAATTGATGCGTTCCCGCCTGCTGCTTTCCGTATTCGCTGCTGTGGTCGGTGCTTCGCCATTTCTCGCAGCCTCCGGCGCCGTCTACGGGTTGGCCATATGCATGCCGCTGACCAGCTGAGCCATAGCCCTTCCCGCGAAACGCAAAGTCATGACGCTCGGAAGGCGGATCTGCCGAGGCGATCACCACCCGACCGAGTTTCGGCCCCGGAAGTCGAGGAGTCGAATGAGGGGTCAGTGGCAGCGCTGCGACGCCGCCTGCTTTCGGTCAGGTCCTGTGCACTGTCCGTGCACTCGTGATGAGCTGCTGGATTGCAGTGGCGGCGCAGGCGACCGCGCAGCGGGCGACGGTCTGGGTGATCTCGTGACCGGCGATTCGTGCCACTGCTATTGACAGATTCCGCACTCTGTACTCCCTTCACCAGGACGGGCGGGCCGATAAGCCGTCTCGCCCGTTCTTTGTTGTGCTGTTACTGCGCGGTGGAGCGGAAGTTGCGCAACCGCAGGCTGTTGCTGACCACGAATACCGAGGAGAACGCCATCGCGGCGCCGGCCAGCATCGGGTTCAGCAGGCCCGCCATGGCCAGCGGGATCGCGGCCACGTTGTAGGCGAAGGCCCAGAACAGGTTGCCCTTGATGGTGGCAAGGGTGCGGCGCGACAGCCGGATCGCATCCGCGGCCGCGCGCAGATCACCCCGCACCAGCGTCAGGTCACTGGCCTCGATGGCGACATCGGTGCCGGTGCCCATCGCCAGACCCAGATCGGCCTGGGCCAGCGCGGCCGCATCGTTGACGCCGTCGCCGACCATCGCGACCACCTTGCCCTCGGCCTGCAACCGCTTGACGGTCTCGACCTTGTCCTGCGGCAGCACCTCCGCGATCACCTCGTCGATGCCGACCTGATCGCCGATCGCGCGGGCGGCGGCAGCGTTGTCGCCGGTCAGCATGATCGGAGTCAGGCCGAGCGCACGCAACTGGGTGATCGCCTGCGCGGAGGTCGGCTTCACCGCATCCGCCACCACGAGCACCCCGCGCGCCTTACCGTCCCAGCCGATCGCGACGGCGGTCTTGCCCTCGGCCTCGGCGGCCGCCATCGCGCGTTCGAGGTCGGCGTCGAGCTGCTGCGACCAGTCGGCCAGCAGCCGGGCCCGGCCGACGATCACCGCGTGACCGTCCACCACACCCTGCACCCCGAGGCCCTCGATATTGGCGAATTCCTCCACCAGCTTCAGCTCGCCCAGCTTCTCCCGGGCGCCCTTGGCGATGGCCTGGGCGATCGGGTGCTCGGAGGAATCCTCCAGCGCGCCGGCCAGCGCCAGCACCTCATCGGCGGCTTCACCATCGGCGGCGACGACGTCGAGCAGGGTCATCTTGCCGGTGGTGACGGTGCCGGTCTTGTCCAGCACCACCGTGTCGACCCGGCGGGTCGATTCGAGCACC
>NZ_BAFY01000178.1 GCF_000308555.1 Nocardia cyriacigeorgica NBRC 100375
CCTGGACCCTGACCCGAGACGAAGGCCGCCCACCCCGCGCCGTCCCGATCGTCGGACTCATCGGCTGCCTGCTCCTGGCGTTCACACTGCCGGTGGAATCGGTCCGCGCCGGAGCGGTCGTCGCCGCCGTCGGCGCGGTGGCCTACCTCGCCCGACGAGGTGCGGGCCGCTCCGGCACGTGAGCGCCGAGACCGATCCGCGACGCACAACGCCGGAAATGTGTAGCGGCAGCACTGCTTCGGTGCCTAGCGTTCGCCCATGTCCCTGCGCACAATTCCCGTCTCGATGGACCCGAAGATCGTCGCGTCCATCGACTCGACGTTGGATCGCGTCGAGCGCGAGCATCACGCACGGGTTCGGCTGGCGATCGAAAGCGGCAGCCGGGCATGGGGATTCCCCTCACCGGATTCCGACTACGACTGCCGGTTCCTGTATGTCGCGAGCCTCGATGCGTATCTGTCACCGTGGCGGACACGGGATGTCATCGAGACGCCGCTGGTCGGGCTGCTCGACGTCAACGGCTGGGATCTCGGTAAAGCGTTGCGGCTGCTGGTGAAGGGCAACGCGGTGCTGATCGAATGGTTGCAGTCACCGATCGTCTACCGCGGGGACGAGCGGTTCCGCGCCGAACTGCTCGAGCTGGCCGAGGCCGTCGCCGACCGCCACCGGGTGGCGCGACACTATCTGCACCTCGGCGATCGGCAGTGGAAGCTGTTCGAGCGCAACGCATCCTTGAAGAAGGTGTTCTACTCGCTGCGTCCGGCCATGGCACTGCGGTGGCTGCGCGAGCATCCCGGCGCCGCGGTCGCGCCGATGCATCTGCCGACATTGATGGCGCAGTGCGAGTTGCCCGCCGACCTGGTCGCAGCGATCACCGAACTGACCGAGGTGAAATCGCGGACCCGCGAAATGGGCAGCGGCTCGGCGCCGGAGCCGATCGCCGCCTTCATCGCCGCGGAGTTCGACCTCGCCGACAGCGCGTTCCCGAAGACGATCGACCGCGATATGGCCTCGACCAAGGAGCTCACAGCGGCGTTCTTCCGCCGGGAAGCAGCGGGCGCACCGGCGTAACACACCTGCCCGCGACTCAGCCGTTCGCGCCTACTGCGGCGGCGTACGCGGCCGCCAGCCGTTCGCTCGGCCGTGGCGCCGACGGATCGGGGCGGGGCGTGCCGAGATGCTGTTCCCGCAGCTCGTCCATGAACTCCTCCCACAGCTGCGGACCGCCCTCCTCCAGTAGCTCCGCGCGCACCCGCAGCCGGTGGGTGGTCTCGCGGTGGCGCAGTCCCCATGACCCCAGATGCGCCATGATCGGCACCAGCTGGATGGCGGACTCGGTCAGCCGGTATTCGGCCTTGCGGCCCGGGCCGGCGTCCTCCCGGCTCAGTAGTCCGGCCGCCACCAGCCGTTTGAGCCGGTCGGACAGGATATTGGAGGCGATACCTTCCTCGGAGCCGGCCAGCAGCTCGCGGAAGTGGCGGCGGTTGCCGAACATCACGTCACGCAGCACCAGCAACGTCCACCGGTCGCCGATCACCTCGATGGTCGCGTTGATCGGGCATCCCGAACGTCCGTCTTCGCGCATGCGGTCCTCCTTCGATCCATCTCCACTGCTTGCAATATACAACCACCTGTCGCTACAGTTCGAGTCAACCGATTGCAAACAGCAACCACATTCCGCGAGGAGGCCATCATGCCCAAGGTCCGAGCCAATATCTCCATCTCCCTGGACGGCTTCGTCGCAGGGCCGAACCAGAGCGTCGAGAACCCCCTCGGCGAGAACGGCGAACGCCTGCACGACTGGATCTTCAGCACCCGCGCCGGCCGCGCGATGATGGGCGAGGAGGGTGGCGGCACCGGCATCGACAACGATCTCGTCGCCACCCAGGAAGACGGCATCGGCGCAACCATCATGGGCCGCAATATGTTCGGCCCGGTCCGCGGCGCCTGGCCCGACCACGACTGGACCGGCTGGTGGGGCGAGAATCCACCGTTCCACCACGATGTCTTCGTGCTCACCCACCACCGGCGCCCCTCGGTGCCGATGGCGGGCGGAACCACCTTCCACTTCGTGGACGCAGCACCAGAAGAGGCTCTGCGACAGGCTTTCGCCGCCGCCAACGGACAGGACGTCCGCATCGGAGGCGGCGCGGCGACCCTGCGCCAGTTCTTCCGGGACGGCCTGATCGATGAGATGACCCTGTCGGTGGTGCCGATCCTGCTCGGCTCCGGCGAACCTCTCTTCGACGACCTCGGCACCCTTCCCGGCTACCAGGTCGCGGTGCTCGGCAGTTCGCCCGCCGCATCCCATCTGCGCATCGCCCGCCAGTAGTGGGCCTAGCTCGGAGCACGCACCCGCCCGCTCACGATGATCGGATCGCTCGACCCAATCGCTGTCTCGTTTCCCAGCCTGAGGTGCACCCGGTCACGGCGGAGTCCCGGCTTTCCCTGAGCCGGATTCGCCCCGCGCTTCGGCGTGTCGCTGCCGGGGACCCACAGATTGGGTGGGGTTCGGTACCGCCGGCCAATGGTTATGGGGCGCACGACCATGCCACGACCGGATTTCGTCCGCGCTGCCGGTGATCGGCTGCGGCCTGGTCGTCAAACATGAACTGCAACAACAGAAATGGCGGAGTAGCGATGCCGTCTACCGCCGGGAGTCCGGCCTCTACCACTTGATGTCCGAATCGGATAAGGCCGCATTCGAGCACGAGTTCGTCGTCCACGACCGGCAGCGACTGCTCTGACATCCGCCCCCCAGAAAGGGGCAAGCCCCGCACCGTACGGTGCGGGGCTTGCGAAAGTCACGCTGTTCAGATAGCGCGGACGTCCTGAGCCTGCGGGCCCTTCTGGCCCTGCCCGATCTCGAACTCCACACGCTGACCCTCTTCGAGGGTCCGGAAACCCGACCCGGAAACTGCCGAGTAATGCACGAAGACGTCAGGGCCGCCTCCGTCTTGCGCGATAAAGCCGAAGCCCTTTTCGCTGTTGAACCACTTCACGCTGCCTTGAGCCATGTTCTGTACTTCATACTTCCTGTAGATGAGCCGAGCAAATGTCAAGCCCGGTCTCGGCTACAACGATGCCATGCTTTGCGATATTCCTCCACCTCTAGAGCACGTGACTGTGAGGTAACTATCCCTCAGCGCATTCCACTATGGAGTGTGGACGATTGCCCAGGTAACGGCCGTGTCACGGCCGTACGCGGCCACGGCGCCCCTGCACCGATGAATTTCGGTCGCGGATGCCGTCCCTATCTCGGTGGGGCCGACAGACAGGAGCGCAGTCATGACGAGGCCGTTTCGATTCGGGGTCGTAGCCCCGCTCAGAACCGATCCGAGCACGTGGCGAGATCGAGTACGCCGCATCGCCGACTACGGCTACTCGACGCTGCTGGTGCCCGACTTCCCGCAGACGCAACCGGCACCCGGCCCGATGCTCGCCACCGCCGCTGCCCTGACCGACATGCGCGTCGGCACCTGGGTGTATGCCTCTCCCCTGCGTCCCGCGTGGCTGACCGCATGGGAAGCGCACTCCCTGACACTGCTCACCGATGGCCGATTCGAGATGGGCATCGGCACCGGCAGGCCGGGAATCGAGGACGAACTCCGCGACAAGGGCGTGCACGCCACCCCACCTACCGAGCGACTGAGCGAGATCCGAAAAACAGTCGACACGCTGCGCGATCTCGACGGACACGATCATCACACCCCCGTGGCGATGGCGGTGTACGGCCCGAAGGCACAGGCGCTTGCCGCCGAGGTCGCCGACATCGTCACTTTCACGCTCGGCGATCAGCCTCGTAGCGAAGTCGCCCGCATAGCACGGGATTTCCGCACCGCCCGGGACATCGAGCTCGCCCTCCACGTGCCGGTCATCGGCGACACAGTCGCGCCCCACATGGCCCACCCGGCCACCGACCCCGCAGCCCTCCGCGCAGCGGACGCGCTGACCGTCCTACCGGACGACCCAGCGGCCGCCAAAGATGAGATCCAGCGACGCCGAGAGGAAATCGGCTTCTCCTATTTCGTCATCGGCGCCGACTTCGCCGAGCGATTCGCTTCGGTCGTTGCGGAGTTGGACGGTCGGTAGCGCGGACGCATGGCTACCCCTCCCCGGGCAGTAACGCCCACGTCACCTCAATCCCGGTCGTGCGGCCACCAGATCGCGGCGGCGATCACAAGGATCGGGACCCCAACGGCGATGGTGTATCCGGCAGGTACCCAGCCGCTCACGCCTGCGTCCCAATGATCGACCAGCGCGCGAATGACAATCGTGGACATACCGTTTCCACGTCGACAACGTGCATGAGACCGTCGAGTTCGAGTGCGCCGACGTGATCGGGCGCGGGCAGAAGTACGGCGTCAGCACCGGCGTCGCGCACCTGATCGACCAACGGGAGCACCGACGTCGACCCTGGCCACACCAACCGATAACCCAGCCGCCGGGCCAAGCGGCGCATCTGTGCGGCATCCCAACCAGGCGCCCTGCTGCGGTCGTAGTCGATCCACCCCAGCGCTATCGGCCTCACTTCGCACCACCCCATCCGTCGACGATTGGTATGCACCCCGCCGCCGAGGAGACCGGGAGGATCGGCCGCGTCCCGGCAGCGGGGCCGGTCAGCAGCTTTATCGAGGGAGAGAGCTTGTGGCTATGGCACTTTCAGCTCGTACTCGTCGGAAATACCACGTCAATACTCGAGCCTGACCACTTCGGCAAGGTCGCGCATCTGCGGTGTGAGGGTGCGCCGCTTGGTGATGATGCGGCTCAAGATTTCTCGCGCCAATCGCTGTTCCACGAACCACGGCCGTGCTTCGTCCGACAGCTTCGCCAGCACATCGACCGCCCGGTCGTAGCGCCGCAAATCGACCTGCGCCGCGGCGACGTCGAGCAGATGGCGGTTGCGGTTGTCCGAGGTCGGGCGAAGGTCTTGGGGTATATCGCGGGCGAGGCGCAGGGCGAGATCCGGCCGGTCATCGATGACAGCGTTCTCGACCCGCTTCATCGCGACTGTCGCGGGGTCGAAGGTGGTCCAGTACTGGTGGTACGGGCTGCGTTCGGGCCGGACAGCCACCGCCCCGGCTGCGGCGAGCCGCATCATGTCTTCGGCCTCGTCGGGCCGATTGTCGCGGACAGCTGCCGCCGAACCACGCAACAGGAACCAGCCCCAGGTCGATATTTCACGCGTGGTTGCCGCTGACAAACGTGGCTCTATCCGGTCGGCCCATTCCGTGGCGAGCAGACGCACCTGGTCGAACCGCCGTTCCACGATCAGCAACCAGCACAGTGTGACGACAGCGGACGCCGCATCCAGCACGTTGCCGGTGGACTCCGCGTCCGACACCGCAGACTCCAAGGCCAGTCGCGCAGGTTCCAGCTGGCGCGTTTGGACCAGCACCGACCCGGCGAGTTGATGCACCCGCGATCGCAGCAGCGGTGGCACACCGTTCCCGTCCTGAATCAAGCGCGGCAGGATTCGGGCGAGCTGTTCGTATTCGTTGTCGTGATACAGCCGCGTGGCATGCGCGAGCACGGCCTCCAGCCCAGGTGCCGGCGCGGCCACATCCTCTGCCGGTAGCCGCAGCGCTGCCCGGGTCGGCGCCCACCGCGCATCGGCGGCGTCGCTCTCCAGAAGGTCGGGAGCGGGCCCGAGCAGCGCTGTCAACGGACAGCCGAGCGCGACAGCCAGTCGGCGTAGCGTATCGATCCGGGCATCGTCGCGCTCCCCTTGCTCGACCTTCCGAACAAGCGACAACGACACCGCGGCGGATTCCGCCAGCTCACGCTGAGTGAGCCCCCGCCGCTTCCGGATACTCTGGAGCCGCTCCCCGAGGTCCATGTGTTCCAGGCTAATGCCTTGTCAGGCAACGTTCGGTAGGTAATCGGGGTGGCGGACCTTCGAGCCGATGCCAACGTCCCGGATCGGTGCGCTGTGCTCCATCCGCCGCTTCCGGTAAGAGTCGAATTCGCCCTCCTCCCAGCCCTCAACGCCGCCACCGCTCCTGCCGCCCAACTCGGCCACCTCTCTGGGCCCAACGGCTTCACCTCGCCGGGGCACCCGCTGAGCAGAAGCTGTACTCGCGGTTGCGAAGCGCGGAAGAGGTGCGGAGGACGTGGGACGCTTCCGATGGGTGGGTTGGGTTGCGATTTCCGATGGTGCGGAGTGACTCTCGGTTCACAGAGACAAAGAGCCTCGTCGCAGGAGGCGATATCCAATCTCGGTAGATCGCGCCATCAGGTCAGCCGTTCTCGCGACAATTGCCTAGATCACAGGACGATTACTGCATGCCCACAAAAGAAACCGTGTCGACCGCTACAACTGCACATCCTCGCCTCCCGATCCTCGCACGCATGTTCAACTCCAGCAATCTGTGCTGCACCCAACTGCGCAGCCCAGAACCAATATAAGCGACGGTAGTGGCTCGAATTTCGTAAAGTCCGCGTACACCGACACTCTGGCCTGGCTCCGGAATCATTCGTAATGCACGGCTGGAAAGTTGCGCAAGGGAATCGTCATGTCCGCCACAGGCTTGACGGTGGGCGGAAACTGGCTCTCCAGCCATGCTTTGACCCGCTGAGCATTGCCGATGCCATTCTGCTGCAAGGTATCAACGACATCCTTGCCACAGACCATAACGATCGGATGGCCATCGTCACGCACCTCCTTGTACGCCTGGGCACCAAAGTATGAGAGCGTCACGAACACTCCGAACTGGCGATGCCGGATGCGCGAGATCAACCTGCTCATCTCTTTCACTCCGATTGCATTGCCTGGTTGATAACACTTCGCTTCGAGACCAAAGAGTACGGGCACTCGATCAGCGGGCGGGCCAAGAAGGTACTGACCCGTGGCATCGCGACCTCCATCGCGAGAGGGCGGGGTCACGGTACAATCGCCGGTAGCCGGTGCGATCAGTCTCCAGATCGCAACGGCGCATTCCTCGAAATCGGTTGGCCGGTGCGCGAAGTGCTCATGAATAATTCTCAGGATTTCCTTGCCACCGGGGTCCTGCGGGAGCTGATCTGACTTGGATCGGATCGTCACGGTAGGCGGTGCAACCAACGGCCTGTACACTCGCCCCTCGACCCACTCGAGCCATGGCTTCGGACACGCACCCGAGGTCGTAGGTGCACCAGAAAGTACGTCAGACAACCAACCACGGGGAACGATGCTCACATCGAGCACTGTGAAAATCGCACGATAGTTCTGGAACCTCAGCCCCGATGTGTTTCGCCAGATGGCCGACAGGTCGGCATCCGCGCTCAAAGTCGCAGCACCGGGGGCCAGCAATCCCCGGAACCGCACCGACCTTCCCGGCGCAGCCTTCTCGAAGTACAGGAACGGGGGCACCTTCAATCGATCTTGCGCCGTACCGTGCGCCGCCTCGAAGACGTCTCGCAGCAACAGGTTACCGCCACGACCCGTCTCATGCAGTTCCGAACCGGGCCGCCTGTTGTCGCCGAAGTAGGTGAAGATTCCCGTCTCTGGGTCTAGATGGTCCGGCCAGTCCGGCTCTGCCCCGCTTGTATATAACACCGCCAACCGAACTGTCTTGCGCCAAACCGAGCCGTTGCAACGAAAGCCCCCTTGGTTGCCAACTGGCAACAATCGCGCCAGAGCATCATCGCCAGCCGTACCCTGGGCTCCACCCAGATAGCGCCTCTCTACCTCCAGGTCTGCGTGCTTCAGATCAACGAAGGCCACATCCGCGTTCATTGCCACCATGAGCAATCATCGTAAGCTTGCAGGCTCCTCGTTCTGTCCGGTGAAGCCGACTCAGCCTGCTGGGTTGTTCCATGTCCCATCCAACTGCCCCTGCCCGGATTCCGGTCTGGCCAGTCGCCAAAAGTCTTGCTCCTCAGCCCGTTCGACTACCTCAGCATCAAGACAGAGCTTTGCTCAGCCGGTACGGTTGGCCTGTGACCGAGAGCATGTCCTTGTTCCCGCCAGATCCGCGCCCCGATGACGAGCCGGACACGTTCGATACTGGCTTGCAGCATGTCTGGCAATGGTTTAAGTCTCAGAAGAACATGGAAGCCCGGTTCGGATCGGCACTTCGGCAATCCATCGATGAAGTCTTGGACGGCCAACGAACCGGACGGTATGACGTAGATACACTCGAGAAGACAGAAAAGACATATCTCGGGACAAAAGTAGAAATCGTCGTGAGGGCGGAGTTTGAGCTGGAACGCGGCGGCAGCAGGGAGATGGACTACAAGATCCAAGGCCAGGCAGTCGACGCAAAGTTCTCACTCAAAGGCCAATGGAGCATTCCCCGGGAAGCCATAGGGCACATATGCCTGGTTATGGCCGCCGACGATCACAAAGGCACCTTCGATGTCGGCTTGGTTCGGATCGATCCGTCGATACTGAATATCGGTCGAAACCAGGACGGAAAGACCACGATCAGCCGCGAAGGCCGAAGCAGAATCACGTGGCTCTGCCGGAAGTCCCCACTACCGCGAAATCTGTTACTGACGCTGCACAACCAGAACAAGTCAAACGTCGATGCGATAATGATGAAGATCTCCGGGCAGCAGCGCATCAATGAGCTGATACGCAGGGTTCAGGGCACCATTATCGACCGAAATACTGCTGTGACGGTAGCCAGACAGCACGACGGAATGAAGCGGTGTCGCGATGCACGTCATCATTTGCGAGCCGATGGAATCGTGCTGCTGGGACATCAGAACGACGGACCCAAGATAGCAAGCCAGCTGAGACTTCCCAAGATCGAGAAAGGCACTTACATCGCCGTTCGTCTCGCCGAGGTCACAGGTCCGACCGACGAACGGCCGGCCGCGTTGATCGGAGACCGCTACTACGCCATCGCCACGCCCGACGACCCGCAGCTGCCAGCGCCACCCGTCAAAATGTAACCACCCCACGGGACCCACTACGGGCCCGCACTGAGCCGCGAATCCTGAGCCACACGCCGAAACGTCCATCCAGCAGTAGCAATCGCTCCGACCCGAGCCGATCATTCGGAGCGTCGGTCACACCGACGCTCCGGCGATGCCATAGTATCGCTCACATGTTCGGATCCGCCCGCCAGCGCTGCCACCACGGCGGCAACCGCACGAGGGAGTTCCTCGTGTTCCCAGAGGCGGACCACACGCCAGCCGGCGGCAGCCAAGGCCTTATCGGCCGCACGGTCACGCTCGATGTTTCGCCTCAGTTTCGGCGTCCAGTACCACTCGTTCGTCGTCGGCCGCCGACCGTGGAGAGGGCAGACATGCCAAAAGCAACCGTCGACATACACCGCGACCTTTCGGGCCGTGAAGACGATGTCCGGCCGAACCTTCACCCCGCTGACCTCGAAACGCAGGTCTTTCCGGTATCGGTAACCCATCCGATGAAGTGCCCGCCGAAGCGATACTTCGGGTTTGGTGTCGCTCCGGCGGTTCGCCTGCATATTCCGCGAACGACCCTCGTTCATCGGCGCAGGGTAGAGCCCACGCTCATGAGCCTTCCTACGGGCATCCTCCGATGCTGCCAGCATTACCTCCGAATTGGCTTATCGCGGTGGTTGAACATCCTGAAAGATACTCCCGCAGATATGAACCGTCACCACCAGCCGACTCCCCGAAAGGCCCAGGAATGACCGAACTCAGCGTCATCGAGATCTGCGCCGGCGCCGGCGGCCAGGCGCTCGGGTTGGAGCGTGCAGGTTTCGAGCACAAGCTGGCGGTCGAACTCGACCCAACGGCGGCCGCGACGATCCGCCTCAACCGACCGGAGTGGAAGGTAGAGGTTGGGGACGTTGCTGACCTTGAGGTATTCAACCCTGCAGCGTTCGCACCGGACGCGGAGGGGCTCGACGGTCGCCCGATCGACCTCCTAGCTGGGGGAGTCCCCTGTCCACCATTCTCGATCGCCGGCAAGCAACTCGGGGCCAATGACGAGCGAGATCTATTCGCGTGGGCAGTCGAGCAAGTCGCAATTATCAAGCCGAGGGCACTTCTGCTGGAGAATGTTCGCGGGCTCAGCATGCCCCGATTCGCCGGATATCGCCAGCACGTTCTCGACCGACTCCGTGAATTCGGCTACTCCGCGGAGTGGCGTCTGATACAGGCTTCGGATTTCGGCGTACCTCAATTGCGGCCACGCTTTGTACTTGTAGCGATGCAAACGGGCGATTTTGAGTATTTCTCCTGGCCAGCACCGGTCGGCGAGCCTCCAACAGTCGGCGAAACGCTACTCGACCTAATGCAGGAGAATGGGTGGGATAAGGCCGAGGAATGGGCGAGGAAAGCGAATCGCATTGCGCCCACGATCGTCGGTGGTTCAAAGAAGCATGGCGGTGCCGATCTCGGTCCGACACGCGCCAAACAAGCGTGGGCCGAGCTGGGTGTCGACGCATACGGCGTGCACGACACAGCGCCGCCCTACGCCAAACGCCCAATGACCGAGTACGGGCCCAAGCTGACCGTTGAGATGGTCGCGCGGCTCCAAGGATGGATGTACGTCAGGGACTCCGACTCAGACGGCAGCTCCGACCGCTTGAAGCATGAGTTCGCGTGGCGTTTTACCGGCGGAAAGACCGCACAGTATCGGCAGATCGGCAACGCCTTTCCGCCTCCCGTGGCAAAGGCGATCGGTTCCGCTATCGCGGCAGCCCTCCGCCACGAAGCTCCTCGGCGTGAGCGCGACCTCCGGCCTAGTGCAGATCCGGTTTACATCGCACTACGCGAAAGCGGTGAGTTCATGTCCGCTGCTCAGATTTCCGCGGCATCGGGACTAGAACTGGATGACCCCGAGGTCGATCGACGAATCAGCCTGCTGAGCAGGGACTTCGAAATCCTCAAGGAGGAGCACAGCTCTGGCCTCAAGTACAAACTTGGGGCATTCCGGGCTTTTACCGGCCAGGACGATCACGCCCGCCATGAGTATTACAGGAAGAACCTATCCCGGGTCAGCTAACGGTGCGACGACCCACGCGATAGAGTAAATGTGCGTGGACCCTACGTCGGCAGCAATCTCCAGCCGCCGCAATAACACGACGTTCTAGCAATCACCATCACGATCTCGGCGCGTAGCGCGGAAGGCGGCATAGCCGCCTTAAACCGCAACTGCGATAAGTCAGGAGATATGCCTCCAAGCTGAGATGGGGTTTCGTCGAAATTCGCGCAGGTCATGCATCGAGACCGACTTGAATAGGTCTTGGGCGGCCAGCACTGCAACCTCCTGTGCGCCACAGAAATACGTTTCCTGCTGGCGCCAGGTTGGGTGCACAAGCAACACGCATTTCTCATTTCGAACTAGTGCTGGCACACCCTCGATTGAATGCGCTGAAGTGTTGGGAAGGGCTTTGGCAGCGGTATCAATCCACGTCGCAGCTTCCGGCATCGACCGCGCAGCGGTGAGTTTCTCGCCAGTGACCAGTTCCAACATGTCTAGCGCGAGGCGCCAGTCAAGAAGCGGGTGCTGTCGCGCGTTGCTGTATGACCGCAAACAGTCTGGACAAGACGTGTCGCAGTTGTTGGCGTGGCTCGGGCCCTCCCATGTAGTACGAAGCTCGTCGAGAGCATCGAACAGCAGCCGACGGAACGCGACTGGGTCACCAAGCTCCAAAGCGTAGCCAGCACCGTTTTCGGCCGTGTCCGCGAGGAACACTCCGGCGCCCACTTGGACGCTGTGCTCACCGCTCTTACCAGCTGCTGACAAGCGCATCGGGACAAGACCGGCGGCTATCTCCAGAGGGTCGAGATCGAGCAGGACTTGCGCCGCGCGCCTGAGCGTCTCGGCGAACGACGTATACGCCGCCTTCCCCGAGGGGAGCTCATAAAGAGCTATTGTCCCTGAACCGATATCGAGTGGCCCGGGAGTAACGAGGATCGCGTCCGTTACCCGCACCTCACCGATGGTGTTGATTGGCGTCGCAGCCGTCAGTGGCGTGTCAGCGACAACCGACCTGTCCACCATGGTATGAAACTCATACCCGCGCCCGAAGTTGTCGTTCATCGTCACCAGCTGGGCCTGGTCATAGATGTCCAGCTTGACGTGCTCCAACTGTGTTGACGTCGTCGGAGACGCTCCGGGGATGAGAGCTGGACTAGACGTTGTGCTCAGTACTTCCTGGTCATCATTGAACCCTCGCGGCGAATAGGTAGTGCGGAAGCCACGAGGCTCGTAGAGGTTCATCCACGCCAAATTGCTTCCGCACGCCCCGCAAATCGCAACGTCTGATAGCGTGGTTTGGCCACATTTGTCACACCTGCGCACAGACTTTGCTCTCCCGAGGGGATCGACAGCCTCAGCCCGACTGCCTCGCACGACGTATGCGGCGAAGCCGTTCGCGGTGTGAACCAGCCCATCCTTGACTACTTCGGCACCCGGCGCAAAGCTGCGTACCGCTAGCTCGAGGGCGCGATCGCTCACCGCGAACCGCTCCATGTCCGCACGGCTCTGGACCCGATTGCTCCAGAGGCTTCGGACTCTCGTCGGGAACCCGAACATCGGGATGACACCATGTCGGGCGAGTGCCACGCTCAGTTCAGTATCGGCTGAGCCCTTTTCGTGGATTACGATCTCGTCGATCCGCGTCGCTAACATCGAACGGGCGTAGTCGAGTATCGATGCTCGATCTGGAGGTTCGAGGGGAGTATGTGCGGTTAGCCTCGAGACGATCGAGTCGACTGTTGGCGAGTTCCCCAGCCAGTCAGTAATCCCATCGCGAAACAACGGCCACTCGTCGAGCTGACCAAACGTGCCGTGGTTGCTGTCCGGGGTCCATGCCGGTGACGGAGACTGGGCCGCGAACGCTTCGAATAAGCACTCACTGTTGACGACACGTTGAACAATGCGCGTTCGCGCCAGGTCAAGGAACGGCTGCGGCGGAAGATCTCCAGTAATACGATCCGGCCTGTTGAAATAGTACTCGTCGTGAGTTCTGTCGCGGCAAATCGTGACTGCGAAGCTCAGTGCTTGGCCGGCTCGCCCCGCTCGACCCACGCGCTGCTGGTAATTGAATCGTTGAGGCGGCATGTTCGCCATTAGAACCGATCGAAGTGACCCGATGTCGACGCCGACCTCCATGGTCGTGGTGACCGACAGAACGTCCAACTCGTCCGCAATCCTATTCTCGGACTGCGTGAATGCACCTTTGAACCACCGCTGACGTTCTCGCTGGATAGCCAGGGGCTTCGTCTGCCCCGTTAGTTCAGCAATGGATAGGCGCCTCGGTACGCGATGCGCTAGCCACGCATAATAGTCATCTGAGACATCCCGAATACGTCGGCGCTCAAGGTTTGGCGCAAAGCACTGCCGGTTGGTGCAAACGCCCAGACTTGGCTGAAGATGCACGAAACTGCATCGGTTGCAACGCCATTCATGTTCGCCCGCAGGGTGAAACTTCAGGGTTGAATCTGCTGAAGTCGTCTTGAGGAGCCACCCACTGACCGCGCGGGAGACGGCACTATCGCCCATGAGAGCCACTAATTGATCACTGAGCTCACCCTCGTCGCAGTCTCGAGCCACAGCAACCGCTTTGACGTACTTTCGGATCGGCGCAGGAATCAGAGCCGTAGCCTCGACACCACCGCGGCTACTCCCCTCGGTCCTGCCCATCAGCCCGAGGATTCTCACCACACTGTGGACGAGCTGAGCCTGATCACTTTCCGCCAGTGGGCCGGCGACCGGCCTCCAACCATCGATGTCAACGCGAGCAATCCCAACGGATTCAAGATCACGTCGCGCACGGTCAAAAGTTGCATCGACAACCGCGGACCGAAGGGACGACTTGAGCTTCTCCTGCCCCATCGTGATTGGGGGTTCGGGCCAAAGGCCGGGCTCGGGTGGTCGAAAGGCTCGATACCAGGGAGTTCTGCCGTCCAAGGAATCCTCGAGCTGCTGGTTCCACGGGTCTGTCCCACCAGGATTTGCCCCTAATCCGACCAGCACGTCCGTGATGCGATCACACATTTCACCGAAGGCCACCGTCGGTATTGCACTCAGCTGAGCAAGCGCCTCATCGATTGAGTTCTGTTCGTCAGCTGAGATGACAGCGCCCGCTCGTTGCTTCATCCGGGCGACTGCTCCGAGCAACAGATCCGGCCTTGCCTGTAGCTGGACGGGGTCGGCAACAATCGCATCAAGTGCAGCAAGGGGGTCGGCTCCTTTGGCGAGCTCCCGGCGAAGTACCTGACGGATGAGATCACGGTGGTGATTGCGAGCTACGCCGGCCGCGGTTCGGGCTGCATCGTCCCGGCTGTCGGTGAATACAACCGTCTTCGAGTTCGTGCCGCTCTCCCTGGGCTGTCCCTCATCGAGTGACCTCACGAGCTGCGAAAGATACAGCTGCGTCGCGGCCGCTGCGCCAGAGGTGTGAGCGCGGATGGCCGAGGATACCTGCCCCGCTCTGAATGCCCCTTTTGGGGCACGGCCTCTTGGTCGGTACCCACATGACGGGCATCGGTCGGGCAGAGCTGGCACCCGGTCCTCAGGGGAGTCTCCAGTGAAGACTAGTCCAACCCCGGTCGGTTCACCATGGCGCGCGGCGACGCCAAGCGCGGGATTCCACGAAACCGGCGAAAACGCCAGCTTGATACTGTCACTCGTCCAGGAATCGTAGCTGCTTATCGTTCCTGGCCTATACCAATAGTACTGCTTGGCGGGCCTCAAGAAGACCGGTTTAGCGCTTTGGGTCTCGTCCACTGGAGTTGGCGAGAGGAGGATCTCGCGACCTTGCGCTTCAACGATGTATCCCCCCAGACTGACGTCACCGCACTCGTAACAGTACAGAAGTTCAAGGACGCGCGCGCCGCATTCAGTGCAGGTGCTCACCGGGGTACTGAAAAGCCGACCGACACGTCGGCTACTGGAATGATATCTGATGCCCGAGCAATCCGGATTAGTGCAGGCCCACATCCCTCGAGGAACTCGAACAAACACGTGAGCCCGGATGGGGATCGGAGTATTCCGCGCGACAGCAAGATCAGCATTCGCCAGCTGTCTTAGCGCGGCCTCGATCAGATGACCGTCGGGATCATCCGGGAAGAGTCGTGCTGATATAGCCTCAAGCGAGGTCGCACGAATTCGTTTCTCTCTTTCGTCACGACACGCATCTGCGAGAGCGTGCGTGAGATCCCCGATATCGAGCGAACCGGCTAGCAGTTTCTCGGGGTCGACGGAGTCGGGTGGCGTAATCGTTACCTGCCGGCCTGATTGAATCGAGAAGCTGTCTCGATCGACGCCGAAAAACTCTTCAAGGTAACGACGCCCTCCATCAGTGTCGGTTAGGGATGCCGACGTCGCGATGATCCTGAGCTGAGGACTGTTGGCTGCTATTCCAATTCTTCGGAGCAAGGCTCGGAGGATCATTGCGACTTCGCTGCCCTGCGTACCACGATAGAGGTGAAGCTCATCGACTACAATTGTAAAGACGTTGCTTCTGCTTTCAGCGAGCCATGCGGCAGTCTGGGCGAAGATTTCCTCCTCGCGGTGACGCATCATCATCGTATTGAGCATCGAGTAATTCGTCACCAGTATATCCGGTGCGTGAGCGATCATATCCCAACGGGTGAGCATTTCACCGGAACGTGGGTCCGGAAACTGGCTGAGATCGACATCTGATTTGCCGTTCAGCTGGGCCTCGACCAGTAGATCGTACTCCTGCTCGTAGGTCCTCAGCTCATGCGCGGCCTCGGCCACCCTCGCATTCGACTTGTCGCCCGTTCCAATAGTATTGCCCGTGTAGCGTCCGAACCAGATCGCGTGCGAGGGATCATCCTCACGGAGCTTACGGACGGCCCTCCTCAATCGTGTCATCTGGTCTTCGACTAGCGCGTTGGTCAGGTAGAGGATAAGGCTCCGCACGGCAGGCAAACGGGTTTCGCCGGCCCGAAGTGGATGCCACGAGGGCTGCGCCTGTTTCCACCACGGTGTCGGTGACACCTGAGGTGACCATGACGAAGATTCCCTGACAAGTCTCAGGAGTAGAGGCAGAAGAAAAGACTCCGTCTTTCCAGACCCAGTCCCGGAGGTGACGACGAGATTTCTTCCGATCGAATTTCCATCGAGAAAATGCTGGATGATGGAATTCGCCTGATGATCTCGAAGGGTGATCTCATCAGGGCGGGCGTACGGAAACAATGCCGCGGCAACGCGGCGCGCAATGGACCCCGGAATACCCGCAGTTTCTGCGACTTTATCGAGTCGAGCGGTATCAGAGTAAGGAATCACTGGTTCGATCATGACCGAGCCAACAAGCGCGCCCTGCTTACCCAGCAGCTCGCGGCGCTCAGCCATTAATGCGTCGTCGTTCAGCCAGAAGGCAGTGTCAAAGTAGCGAAGATATGTTTCGCGCAGCCCATTCGCGAGTGTTACCGGCGTGATCGCATCCATCGGGAACCTTAGGTGGTCAGGAGGGTTGTCAGGAGGTCAGCACTCGCTCTGTCGACTGCCGAGTACAACAGGCAGTTTCGCTTCTGCTGAGCAATCGTCACCAGCTTTGAGGATGGTAGGTGTCCAGACAATGCCACTGCCGCGCGGTTGTACAGCCCAGGCAGCTCGCACCCGCGCGGCGTGAGAATCGCCTCGGACTTCTCGACGTAGAAGGCGAAGGTCCTTCCGGTGGCATTCGCGGCTAGATGCTTGGCCAGGTGAACGCCTGTGATCGCACCCACGCCCTCATTCACGTCGTTCTCGTCACGAAAAACATACAAATTCTCGAACCCGCGTTTTATTCGGTACGCGCCAGGGCTGCCGAGATCGCCTGTAGGAACCCAAGTCGCACTCCGTAGTTCGAATCGCTCTGCCGACTCGAAGCCTGGCATCTGCACTCGTTCAAGCCCCGAAGCGACATCGGATAGTCTCGGCAGGGCATGGAGGAGTGCCGACCCTGCGTCCGGGACTACAGTTCCCTCCTCGAGATCTGCGATCATTTTCAGCTCACCGCTCCCTAGCGGTGACAGCAGCATTTCCGTGGGCCCTGAGGGGGGATGGCATATCTTGAGGACATCGGCCCCGAATTGCGCCTCGATCGATGCGATCGACGCCCTAGACCAACGACCTGTAAGCCTGTACTGTCCACTCGCGGTCTGCGCCAGGCAGGACGGCGAGAGTTCCCATCGTATCGGACGTCCGCGCTGATCACGCTCAATTGCGATGTGCCCGAGTGCTTCCAGAGTACGAGTGAATGTATCTACAAAGATGGCTGAGCCCTCGAGTTGGCGGGCAATGCTGTCAATCGAGTTGAATGATCCGCCTCCCAGGTGGATTAGGGCGTCCAGGGCAGCGTCCCAGTCGACCTCGGCTTCTGACACAGCCGGAAGATCTTTAACCGTGATCTGAGGTTCGACGGCCTCCGCGGATCTTCTTCGTGCACGACTGCCGTACCGGGGCAACCAACCCGGATAGCGCTTCACAAGACCACAAGAGGTGCACTCACCCTGAATGAACTTTGGCGCGTTTCCGCCAAACGCTGTCGGAAGCTGTATGTGGTGGGCGCCGGTAGCGACGCATGACTTCGGGTCTGGCGTTCCGATCCGCACCCGATCGATCCGACGACCCTCACGCGGTTTGCTCCAGAAGACGGTATTCGTCGCAGCCTGGGTTGTAGTGATGCCTGTAATACCGTCACAGTAGAGGCCATCGACGATGATGGAGTCTGCCTCTGCCTCAGCCGCGGAAAGAGCTCCAGTAGGCGTATCCAGGACGTAGCAGAGCCTCGGCGCACGATGCCACGCAAGGTTATCGACCGCGTCACCGGAGCGTAAACGAACTGATATCTGTTGGTTTAGAGCTCTTTTCAAGCCGGTGTACAACGAGACCTGGTAGTCACCGTCGGGTAGGCCGAGTTCAGACAATGATGCTACGAGAGCACCAGTATTCGATTCCCAAATGCGCAGTTCGGTATTGGTCTCGGCCTCAGTCAAAGTGACGCACAGCTGGAGCTCACCTTGAACCGCTGCACGTATCTCTGGTGGCCGAACGGTTGACCACTTACGAATCCGCGAAGGAATCTGAAGCCCGCCAGCGATCGTCAGCTGGGTGCGAGCAAGCGGAATCAGCTCATTGAACCTCGTGGAACCGGTCGACGGGGCCGCAAACATCTGGACGCCGCTGAACAGGGTCCACCCATCGGGCAGCCCGTCCAACTTATCCGCCACCGAAAAACCGGGCCGAGCATACGCGTCAAGAACTCGCGCGACCTCCTCAACCGCGCTGCTCGCGGCCTTGTTTTCCCCTAACGAACGAACGAGAATCATTGAGTCGACGCCGAGCTGCATACGCTCAGCTTGCACATACGCGGATTGAAGCTCGTCGTAAATCAGCGGGACAACCTGGCGCGGAGACCGCTTGTACTCTGGTCCTCCAGGACAGCCTGCGTGCCGTAATCGAACGATCCCCTCAAGCATCGATCCGAACGCGATTTCTTCCGTGTAGCCGGTCCGCCATAGTCCCGCCGTCCCAGGTGTAAAATCGATGGCTGACCATCCGCCCGCGGTCTCCAAAATCTCCATGTGCCCGTCCATCTCCCCAGAGACGGGGCGGACCCCAATGAAGAGATCGAGCGAGGAACCGAGGAAACCATTTCGCAAATTAGCGATCAGGAGGGCAGCAGCGGCGCTTGGTGTCGCGGCAGAACCTGGCTGAGCTCCGTCCCAGTTCGCGAGTTCAAGCGCCGCGACCGTGGCGATCCGAGCGTGAGAATCTGACCGCCTCCACAAACGACGCAGGTTGGCAGTTGCTGTTGACGATTCTGCGGTCAGCCAAATGTCGAGGTACGTGGCGACGTCGTCTGGTGATAGCCGCATACCCGGGCCGAGGCCGAACTGATTGAACATCGCCGGAAAGCGCTGCCGGTCGGCTTCTCGAACGAGCGCCTGCGACATCGGCAGGCCTACGTATCGGTGGGTTAGTGCGAACGCCGTCGGTAGCCCGCGCTCACCCTCAAGGTTCTCCAGCCACCTGTTGACCCGCTTCCAGAGCAGCTCGGCGTCACGTTGGTAATGTCTCCGGAGGGCTGAATCAGCGTCATCTAGTCCGAGCAATCGGGCAAGGCGCGCGTAGTATGCGGTGGCTGCCAGGCCTTCGTCCGTGTTGCCCATATCCTCCGCTGCTACCACCGTCAGAGCCAAGAAGGCCAGGCACGGAGGCGGTTCCACCGATCGAACAGGCCATTTCTGTGTTCTGCTCGTCAGCTTCGTCAGCGAGAAGCCATGTTGATCAATCGTCACTGCCTGGACGACTGCGGCCAGCGCCTTTCGCGGATCGGGCTCGTTTGTACCCGCTGCGGCCGCTATGAGGCGGATGGTCTCATCTTCGAGATCCATATACGCGGGAACGGCTTCGTCGGTTTCTGGGTAAACGACATCCGCGACTGCTGTGTTCCAAACGAGGTACCGTTGCCAGCGTTCATTCGCCGTACCCGTGATCAGCCTAGGTTCCGTCAGCACGACTCCGCCTCTCTGGACGGCATACCGAATTGCTCGGTTTCTACGAACCGCGTGCGGTCGATGCTCGCGGCCGGTGCCCGTCCAGCACTCTGTTTGGAATCGCAACTTTCAACCGAGAAGCCTTGCCGCCTCGCGGGTGCTGGCTCGCGTCGTCGGCGTCCAGGTGACTGCTCAAGCCTGCCGTACCCCGCCTCGCCGACCTGAACAACGGGCGATGGGCTGCCAAGATCCGGCGAGGCGTACGTCATGCCATCGGCCGACGGTACGTAGCCAGACCTGATCAGCCTCCAAGTCACGTTATCCGCTACGCCCGGGAAGCTACTCATTCGTAGATCACATGGCTTGCGAAGGTCAGGCAGAAATCGCTTGGTGCCTGCCGCGGTGACGTCGAAACTCCGCTCCTGCGCCGTATCCACCCTGCCCGCCTCACTCTGCCCGTGCCCGCACTGCCGACTTTCGAGGAAACTCGTACGTGAAATCTACGCAGAGGCGGCCGACGTTACAGGCGCAACGACCACCTCTGTTCAGGTCGGCAGCAGTCTTCCCACTACCTCCGCCAACTGCACCACATTCCGGCACTCGTGCATCGTGACGTGCTCCGCGTAGAGATGGGCCGCGGAATCCCCGGTGTTCCAGGAGCGGGCGGGTTCGGGGTTCAACCAGTAGGCGTGTTTGGCCTTGTCGAGCATGAGGGACAGGGCGGCGAGATTCGGGTCGGTGCGGTTGGTGCGGGCGTCGCCGAGGATGAGGAGGGAGGTGCGGGGGCCTAGGGCGTCGAGGTGGTTGGTGACGAAGCCGGTGAGGGCTTCGCCGTAGTTGCTGCTGCCGAAGCGGGTGACGCCGGATTCGCGGATGATGCGGGCGGTGAGGTCGGGGGTGGGTGGGGTGCCGGGGGTGAACCAGGGGGTGATTTCGGCGCAGGTGTCGATGAAGCCGAAGCTGCGGACGCGGCTGAACTGGTCTTGCAGGGCCGCGACCAGCAGGAGGGTGAATTCGGCGAAGCCGGTGACCGAGCCGGAGAGGTCGGCCAGGACGACGAGGTCGGGGCGGCCGTGTTTGCGGGCGCGCAGGACGGGGGTGACGGGGACGCCGCCGGTGGACATGGACGCGCGCAGGGTGCGGCGCAGGTCGATCTGGCCGCGGACGGCCTTGCGGCGGCGGGCGGCGAGGCGGGTGGCGAGTTTGCGGGCCAGCGGGTGGACCAGGCGGCGCATTTCGGCGAGGTCTTGTTCGCGGGCGCCGAGGAAGTCGATGCGGTCGGTGCTCATTTCGACGCCGCGGCGGGCGATGTAGTCGGTGCCGCGCAGGTCGGCGGAGCGGATGCGGGCCTCGGTTTGCAGGGCGGTGCGGAAGGCCCGCAGGCGGCGGTCGGCTTCGATGGTGTGCACCGCGGTGTCGAATTCGCTGGTGGCGCTGCCCATTCGGGAGGCGATGCGTTCGGTGAGGTCGTCGGGTCGCAGTGCTTTCAAGGTCAAGTATGACGACCAGCCCGCGCCGGAGGCGGTGGTGACGACGCCGGAGGCGCCCGCGCCCTGTCCCCCGCTGCCGTAGCCGCCGAGTTCGGTGAGGGCGCGGCGGGCGAGTTCGGTGGTGGCATCAGGGTTGTCGGCGGCGAGGGTGGTGACGAGTTCGTCGCGCAGGGTTTCGATGGCGTCGGAATTCGGTTCGCGCACTTCGCCGAATCCGCCTCGGCCGAGGAAATAGAGGTCGAAGAGCTGGTCGAAGACCGAGCGTTGGCCGTTGCGGCGCAGCAGGGTCGCGGCCAAACCGGAGCGGAGGTGGTCGGTGTTGTCGGTGCCGAGGGCGACGATGGCTTCGGCGGCGTCGATGGTTTCGCTGGGGCCTGCGGTGATGCCGTGTTCGCGGAGCAGGGTGACGAAGGCGACCAGGCGGTCGGTCATCGATTCGTGATGCGACCCGGCCGCGCGGTCACCGGTGCGCGGTGTCGACGGCGTCACCTAGCGGCCCTGCCCCGCGCGGCCCGGCAGCGCGCACGACGGACGCGCCCGGACCGATTCGAGCGTGAGGGGCGGAGGCCCACTAGACCGGCGGCGGCACAGTGGCTTTACCCGGGTGAGGCGTTGACGCGGACCTCGTCGTCCACCGGTCGCCTTCATGCCGACTCCCCGACCACGTCGGCCCCACCCAGCCCGAGCCTTTCCGCCGCGACCTGATGGTCGGACCGGTGTTTCAACAGCACCCCCAGCGTCGACTGCACCATCGTGCCGGTGAGCCGGCGAGCCCCCAGCGCGACGAGGGTCCGCGCCCAATCCACCGTTTCGGCGACCGAGGGAGGCTTGCGCAGCGGCAGTTGACGGAGCGCGGCGACGGTGCGTACGACAGGTTCGGCGAGCGCGGCATCGAGCTCGGGCACCCGCAACCGGACGATGGCGCGTTCCAATTCGGCCGTCGGATAGTCGATATGCAGGTACAGGCAGCGTCGCTTCAACGCTTCGGACAGCTCACGGTTGGCGTTGGAGGTCAGAATGACGAACGGCTTGCGCACAGCGGTGACGGTGCCGAGTTCGGGGATGCTGACCTGATAGTCGCCGAGCACCTCGAGCAGCAGCCCTTCGAGTTCGACGTCCGCCTTGTCGAGTTCGTCGATGAGCAGCACCGTCGGCTCCGGATTGCGGATGGCGGCCAGGAGCGGACGCGAGAGCAGGAACTCTTCGGTGAAGACGTGCTCGCGGGTGTGGTCCCAGCCTTCGCCCTCGGTGGCGGTGATACGCAGCAGCTGTTTGGCGTGGTTCCACTCGTAGAGGGCGCGCGCTTCGTCGATGCCTTCGTAGCACTGCAACCGGATCAACTCGGCCGCGGCGGTCGCGGCGATGGCCTTGGCCAGCTCGGTCTTGCCGACGCCGGCGGGGCCTTCGATGAGCAGCGGTTTGCCCAGATGGCCGGCCAAGAACACGGCGGTGGCGATATCGGTAGACGGCAGATACCCGGCAGCGGTGAGCCTGCGGGTCACCTCGTCCACCGAGGCAAAGAAGTTACTCATCGGTAGACAGTGTAAAACGCGCCGGCCCGCTACCTCGCCTCACCAGGTGAGCGGTGACGAGCGCAGCTCGGCGATGGTCACGCCCCTGCGCCGCTTCACCAGGCCCCGCAAGGTCCCCGCGTTCAGGTATCCGACCCGCGAGGCGACCGCCTCCAACGTCAGGTCGGTCGTGCGTAGCAGGTGCGCGGCGCGCTCCAATCGGATGTCGTTGACGAAGTCGCGTGGTGACATGCCGAGTTCGGCCTGGGTGGCGCGTTGCAGGCTGCGTTCGGTGACGCCGATCGCCTGCGCGGCGGTGGAGATCAGGAACTGGTCGGCCAGATGGTCGCGCACCCAGCGTTCGAAGGCAGCGGTCACCGAATTCCCGCGGGCGACGATCTCGGGCAGCACGAAGTCGCTTTGTTTGCGCCCGCTGCCGGCGATCATGTATCGGCTGGCGAGTTCGGCCAGCGCGGGACTCACCGATTGCACCAGCGACAGTGCGAGATACATGTGCGACAGCGCGGCGCCCGCGGTGCTGACGCGCGGGCCGCGGCACAGGATCCGGCTCTCGTCGAGCGCGATCTGCGGATAGCGGCGGCGGAACGTGGGGCCGAGCCACCAACTGGTGGTCGCCGCGGATCCGTCGAGTACACCGGCCTCGGCCAGGAAGAAGGTTCCCGAACAGGCACCTGCCACATGCGTGCCGTTCTCGTGGACCTGCCGGATCCGGTCCAGCACGGGCTTGCTGCGGGCCGAGGCAACGAGCTCGACCAGCGGCTCGGGATCGAGCACCTGCACCGCTGGCACGATCATCATGTCGAGCTCGGTGGCGCCGTCGACAAGCGGCGTAGTCGAGATGGTGTGCCCGTGGCCTGAGGTGACGCTGTCGCCGAAGGACACAGTGCGCACCCGCCACGGCGCCGGTGGCGTCTCGAGCTGCTCGCGGGCCGCGTTGGCGGTGTCGAACGTCTCTTGCAGTGCCGCCAAACCGAAATCGGCCACACCATCCATTACGAACACCCCGACATCCATGTCGGGAATAGTACTGAACATGTCGTTTCCGACACTCGGTAATGGTCAGCACGCGGCATAGTGTCATGTCCAGTGACGGACCGCACAGTTGTTCGGCCCCCTCACCTCGGCAGCCCCGAGCCGTCGTCCGCCGATCGATCACACCCCTCGGAGTCCCGCATGTCGCTCGCCACCAGCCTCGTCCACCACATCCGTTTGACGGTCACCGATCTCGAACGCTCACGTGAGTTCTACGAGGACGTGCTCGGCTTCGAAGTGGCGGCCGAGTCGCCCGGAAACCCGGCCGACCCACTCGTTCGCGCCGACCCCTTCCAGCTCTACGGCGGAGTCGTCTTCCAGACCCCCGGCGGGATGCTGCTCGGACTGCGACCGGTCGCCGACCCCACCGATCACTTCGATTCCGAACGCGTCGGTCTCGACCACCTCAGCTTCACCGTCGATTCCCGCGAAGACCTGGTGAAAGCCATCGCCCGTTTCGACGAGGCGGGGGTGGAGCACGGCGACATCGTCGAGATGGACCAATTCGGCATCGCGATCCTCGGCTTCAACGATCCCGACGGTATCCACCTCGAACTCACCACGGCGATCTGATGAGCGCACCGGCACGCACCTGTACCGACGTCGATCTACCGCCGTTTCCGCAACTCTGGGCCAGGTGGGCGGCGATGTCGGCCGCCTTCGCCGCCGCCGGATCCCAGTGGGGGCCACGAATGTTGCCATCGCTGGCGTGGTTCGAGAGCTCCGGCAACAGCGGATCCACGTTGTACGCGCTGCCCGGCGGCCGTGCGGTGCTCTCCGGGGGCGTGTGGACGTCGGATACTGCGCAATCCGACGACGACGCACCTCCGCCCGTGCACCCCGCACCGCCGGACTGGGCCGTCGACCCGATGCTCAACCCGCACGCCGACACCGGGCTCACCGCGTTCTGCTACTGGTGGGACGCCGGGCACTGGTCTCGCGCCGACTCTCCACCGGTCGCGCAGTCGGCCTCGGCGCTGCCCGGCCTGTGGACGACCGATTCGGTCGCCGAGTTGATCACCTGCCTGGCCACCGGCCGCCCGAACGACGACCAACGCGCGCACGCCGTCACGCTGATCTGCGCGGCCGAGATCGGCGCGGTCACCCATGACACGGTCGCGAATGTGTTCGGCGACAACGACTTGTTCGACCTGGACGCCGCCATGGATCAGTTCGAGATGGCGGGGCTCACCGCACGCCAGACCGCTACCCGCACGGCCACCCAATGCCTGCGCGGTCCGGCGACCCCGCGGTTCAGTACGGGTTCGCCGCAGCTTCGACGCGTCCGGATTCGATGGCCTCGACCAGGGCTCGGTGATCGCTGACGGTCTGATCGGCATACGCGAGCGCGAAGCCGGCCATCGCTCGGTCGAACGATTCGCCGGAACCGAGATAGTCGGCGATGGCGATGCGGTCGCCCGAGCGGGCATGCGCCCTGGCCAGGGTGTGCCCGCACAGCGCGGCGTACTCACGGAGGCCGGCGCGTGACATGCTGCCGATCTCGGCGGAACCTTTCATATCGCGCAGTTGCCGCCAGTAGAAGTGACGGCCCTGCGGTCCGGCGATCCGCCCGAGGAAGATATCGCTCGCGGACTGCATCAATCGCTGCCCGTGCACCACGCGGTGGCTGTGATTGCGGAACACGCTCGGCGCCAGATACGGTGCGAGCACCGACTCCTCGGCCTCTTTCACCTGCAGAAACAGCGGGCCGCCGGTATCGCGATCGATGAGCAGCACCACGAAGCAGCGGGTGCCGACGCTGCCGACGCCGACGACTTTGCGGGCGAAATCCACGATCCGGTAGCGGTTCACCAGCACCCGCCGCTCCTCGGGCAGCGAGCGCCGATAAGCGGCGAAGACCTCCTCCACAGCATCGGCGTCGGCGTCGGCGATCGGGGTGAGCAGTGGCGGTTGCTGCCGGATGCGCAGGCGGCCGTCCGGTCCGCGTTCGGTGAGTTTGTGCAGCGCCTGGAGGCTGGTACGGCGGCGGGCGGCATCCAGGGTCTTCTCGATGTTCTTGCGGCGCTTCGGTTTACGGACCAGATCGACCAGGGTGTCGGCATCGACCTGCTCGTACCAGACGTCGAGGGAATCACGTCCGGCCAGCCGCCGCATGCCTTCGCGGTAGGCCGACGCGGCGGTGCGGGCGGCCGCGGAAGCCTCGTCGTCGGGGCAGCCGTTGGCTCGTGCGGCGACCGCGATGCTGGCCGCCAGCCGCTTCACATCCCATTCGAAGGGACCGGGCAGCGTCTCGTCGAAATCGTTGAGGTCGAAGACCAGCGAACGTTCCGGCGAAGCGAAGACACCGAAGTTGGACAGGTGGGCGTCGCCGCACAGTTGTACGGTCAGTCCGGTGTTCGGGGTGGCCGCCAGATCGGCGGCCATGATCGCGGGCGCGCCACGCAGGAAGGGGAAGTGGCCTGCCACCATCCGGGCGTAGCGGATCGGCACCAACTCCGGGACGCGGGTGGCCGCCTGCCGTTCCAGGATGGCGATCGGGTCACGGTCCGGCGCGAGCCGCAACTGACCGAGGGCCGAACGTGGCAGCTGCGCGCGCACCGCGCGGCCATCGTGTTCGCGCTGCGACGGCGGAGTATCGACCACCGTGTTCGTCATCCACACAGTCTTGCCCGCTGCCGATACCAGCACAATGATCCGGCGAAATCCGGTGTGTCCCCTATTGCCCCCGACCCATCCGGTATGCACGGATGGGTGGCGCCTCATCCATTCGAATGATCCTCGAGCACAAACCTGCCCGCACCCGTGACCTTTGCGGTGAAGTGCGCAAGAGTAGGACATGTGTCACCGCTGCTCGGCCCTCCCCCGACCTCGTCGGCCGGCCGGGAACCGGTGTCCATCCGAACCCGGACCGCCGCGGCCCCCAGGTGCGCGCTCACGCCTCGCCCGCGCGAACCACGCACGTCCCGCGGCCAGGGCCTCGAGTCACGGCGAAGGGCTGCGATCGACAAGCATCGCGGCCGGCTGGAAAGGAAACGACAGTGTTCACGACGACATCGTCCACGGGGTTGCGCCGGACGGCGGCCCGCGTCGCCATCGCAGGCGCTATCACGGTGTTTCCGCTGGCAGCGGTAGCGGTTCCGGCCGCGGCCGACCCGGCGACGGCACCCCCGGCCATCACCCAGGTCGACCGGCCGCACCGGGATTGGGACAACCCGTGGGACCACGACCGCAACTGGGACCACGACAAGAACTGGGACCGTGATCGCCACTGGGACCACGACCGGAGCCGGGACTGGGATCGCGGCCGCGGCAACGACCCACTGTGGCGGCTGCTGCAGCGGCTGCTGCCGAGCGGATCGTTCGGCTGGTGACGATCTGCGGGCGGCACAGCGCGGGTGCCGCCCGCACCCCTTGACCTCAACCGATGTCGAGGTTTTAGCGTCGGCGGCATGGCTTATCTCACCGACGTCGAACGCGAGTACCTGCGCAGTGTACGGCTGTGCCGGCTGTCCACCGTCACCCCGGACGGGCAGCCGATGACCGTCCCGCTCGGCTTCCGACTCAACGATGACGACACCATCGACATCGGCGGCCCGAACCACGCGGCCACCCGCCGCTATCGCAATGTGCTCGTCAACCCGAAGGTGAGCGTGCTGTTCGACGATCTGACGCCGGACCGGCCCGGCGAGCTCGTACCGGGCAAGGGCCGCGGAGTCGAGATCCGCGGCATCGCCGAAACGCTCACCGTGGAGGTGCCGCCGGTGGTGCCGGAGTGGTTCTCCCACGACATCATCCGGATCCATCCGCGACGAGTGCACAGCTGGCATATCGATCCGGCCGACCCGAAAGGCCGCGCCCGCACCGTCGCCTGAGGTGTACACGCGAAAGGGCCCGTCCGCCATCGGCGAACGGGCCCTTTCTCGCGTGCGGAACTTACGCGGTTTCGGTGATCGGGCGATCCACCCAGCTCATCAGGCCGCGCAGCTTGGCGCCGGTGACCTCGATCGGGTGCTCGGCGTTCTGCTTGCGCAGCGCCTCGAGCTCCTTGTTGCCGCCCTCGACGTTGGCGACCAGGCGCTTGACGAAGGTGCCGTCCTGGATGTCCTTGAGGATGTCCTGCATGCGCTTCTTGGTGTCGGCGTCGATGACCCGCGGGCCCGACAGGTAGCCACCGAACTCGGCGGTGTCGGAGACCGAGTAGTTCATCCGCGCGATGCCGCCCTCGTACATCAGGTCGACGATCAGCTTCAGCTCGTGCAGCACCTCGAAGTAGGCCATCTCCGGCGCGTAACCGGCCTCGACCATGACCTCGAAACCGGTCTTGACCAGTTCCTCGGTGCCACCGCAGAGCACGGCCTGCTCACCGAACAGGTCGGTCTCGGTCTCTTCCTTGAAGGTGGTCTTGATGACGCCCGCGCGGGTGCCGCCGATCGCCTTGGCGTAGGACAGCGCCAGCGCCTGACCCTCACCCTTCGGGTCCTGGTCGACCGCGATCAGCGCGGGAACACCCTTGCCGTCGACGAACTGACGACGCACCAGGTGGCCCGGACCCTTCGGCGCGACCATGCCGATGGTGACGTTGGCCGGCGGCTTGATCAGGCCGAAGTGGATGTTGAGACCGTGGCCGAAGAACAGCGCGTCGCCGTCCTTCAGGTTCGGCTCGATGTCGTTGGTGAAGATCGACGCCTGCGCGGTGTCGGGGGCGAGCACCATGATCACGTCGGCCCATGCGGAAACCTCGGCGGGGGTGCCGACGGTCAGCCCGGCCTCCTCGGCCTTCGGCCGCGACTTCGAGCCCTCGGCGAGGCCGACACGGACCTCGACACCCGAATCGCGCAGGCTCAGCGAGTGCGCGTGGCCCTGGCTGCCGTAACCGATCACCGCGACCTTGCGGCCCTGGATGATCGACAGATCGGCATCGTCGTCGTAGAACATCTCGACTGCCACTGTTGTGGTTCCCTTCTCACTTGATAGGCGTTAGTAGAGCTTTGTTTTTCGGGGTAGCTCAGCGGGTTGCCGTGATCGACTTCGGCCCGCGTCCGACCGCCACCACACCGGACTGCACGATCTCACGGATGCCGTACGGTTCCAGCATCCGCAGCAGCGCGTCGAGCTTGGACCGGGTTCCGGTCGCCTCGACGGTGAGCGCGTCCGGTGACACGTCGATGACCTTCGCCCGGAAGAGCGTAACGGCCTCGATCACCTGGGTGCGCACGCTGGCGTCGGCGCGCACCTTCACCAGGATCAGCTCGCGGGCCACCGAGGCCTCGGCGTCCTGCTCGACGATCTTGATGACGTTGACCAGCTTGTTGAGCTGCTTGGTCACCTGTTCGAGCGGCAGATCCTCGACGGTGACGACGATCGTCATCCGGGAGATATCGGGCACCTCGGTGCCGCCGACCGCCAGCGATTCGATATTGAAGCCGCGGCGAGAGAACAGGCTCGCCACTCGCGCCAGCACGCCCGGCTTGTCCTCGACGAGGACGCTGAGGGTGTGGGTGCTGCTCATTCTTGGTTCCCCTCGCTGGTCTGTGCGGTGATGTCGGCGGGACGGCCGGCCTGCGTCCGATCATGGGACAGCGCCTCGTGGATGACGGCGGGCTCGGCGGCGGTCTCGTCCTCGTCGAACAGCGGACGGATGCCGCGCGCGGCCATGATCTCGTCGTTGCTGGTGCCCGCGGCGACCATCGGCCACACCTGGGCGTCCTTACCGACGATGAAGTCGATGACGACCGGGCGATCGTTGATCGACTGCGCCTCCCGGATCGCGGCCTCGACGTCTTCTTCCTTCTCCACCCGGATGCCGTGGCAGCCCAGCGCTTCGGCCAGCTTGACGAAGTCGGGGATACGCAGGGTGTGGGTGCCGAGGTCGGTGTTGGAGTAGCGCTCCTCGTAGAACAGGGTCTGCCACTGGCGGACCATGCCGAGGTTGCCGTTGTTGATCAGCGCGACCTTGATCGGCACGCCCTCCACCGCGCAGGTGGCCAGCTCCTGGTTGGTCATCTGGAAGCAGCCGTCACCGTCGACCGCCCAGACCTCCTTCTCCGGAGCACCCATCTTGGCGCCCATGGCAGCGGGCACGGCGTAGCCCATGGTGCCGAGGCCGCCGGAGTTGAGCCAGGTGCGCGGCTTCTCGTACTTGATGAACTGGGCGGCCCACATCTGGTGCTGGCCGACGCCGGCGCAGTAGATGGCGTCCGGTCCGGCCAGGCGGCCGAGCGCGTCGATGACGAACTCCGGCGACAGTGATCCGTCGCTCGGCGCGGTCCAGCCCAGCGGGTAGGCGTCGCGGATGCCGTCGAGGTAGGTCCACCATTCGTTCAGCTCGAACGGCATGGTCTGGGCCGGATCGGACTTCAGGGTCTCGATCAGCTCGATGATCACCTCGCGGCAGTCGCCGACGATCGGCACGTCGGCGTGGCGGTTCTTGCCGATCTCGGCCGGGTCGATGTCGGCGTGGATGACCTTGGCGCCGGGCGCGAAGGAATCCAGCTGACCGGTGACGCGGTCGTCGAAGCGGGCGCCGAGGGTGATCAGCAGGTCCGACTTCTGCAACGCCGCCACCGCGGCCACCGAACCGTGCATGCCGGGCATGCCGCAGTGCAGGCGGTGGCTGTCGGGGAACGCGCCACGCGCCATCAGTGTGGTCACGACCGGGATGCCGGTCAGTTCGGCCAGTTCCACCAGTTCGGCCGAGGCATCGGCCTTGATGACGCCGCCGCCGACGTAGAGCACCGGCGCCTTGGCCTCGGCGATCAGCCGGGCGGCCTCACGCACCTGCTTGCCGTGCGGCTTGGTGACCGGCCGGTAGCCGGGCAGCCGCATCTCCGGCGGCCAGCTGAAGGTGGTCTGCGCCTGCAGCACGTCCTTGGGGATGTCGACCAGCACCGCACCCGGACGGCCGCTGGCGGCCAGGTAGAACGCCTCGGCGATCATGCGCGGGATGTCGGCGCCGTCGGTGATCAGGAAGTTGTGCTTGGTGATCGGCATGGTGATGCCGGAGATGTCGGCTTCCTGGAAGGCATCGGTGCCGATGAGTCCGCGCCCGACCTGACCGGTGATCGCGACGATCGGCACCGAGTCCATCTGGGCGTCGGCGATCGGGGTGACCAGGTTGGTGGCGCCGGGACCGGAGGTCGCCATGCAGACACCGACCTTGCCGGTGGCCTGGGCGTAGCCGGTGGCGGCGTGACCGGCGCCCTGCTCGTGGCGCACCAGCACGTGGCGCACCCGCGTCGAGTCGAACAGTGGGTCGTAGACGGGCAGGATGGCGCCGCCGGGAATGCCGAATACGGTGTCGACGCCGAGCTCCTCGAGCGAGCGGACGACCGACTGCGCGCCGGTGACCCGCTCGGGCGGGAGCTGGCGGCGGTTGGCCGTGGTCGTCGCGGGAGTACCGGCAGCTGCCGGCTGGTTCGCCGAAGGCGCTGGCCTGCGGGCCGAGGGCCCGGGCCGGGCGGTTGGTGCGCTCACCGTCTTGGTTCCTTACCTCTTGTCGTTATGACCCCGGGCGAGCCGCGAGTGGCGGTGCCTGCCCGTCCGGACAGCGGTCATGGTCCGAACACAAAAAAGCCCCCGACAGCACATGGCTGTTCGAGGGTGGCGCGTCGCAGTGCGAGCTGACGTATCAGGTAGTCGGGCTCAACGCTGGACGCGCCGGCCGATTACGAGCAACTCGTTTCGATTCACGCGCATGACGGTATTTGTGCGTGAGGTGAAGAGTCAAACTGCTGGCCTACGCCGTCCCATTATGTGGGACGACAGTGGGTGCTCGAGTCCGTCCACCATGATGCGAGGATGGTGGTGTGTCATCACCGCATCAGTCCGTGCCACCGGCTAAATCGTCCCACACGTCCGACGCGGCGCCGGATACGGGTGGTCAGGCGAGCGAGGGCACACCGGCCCGTGTCATCCGCATCACACGACTGAACTTCATCGGCGTATTGGTGCTGGTGCTGTGCGTGTTCTTCCCGTTCGTCGGCTGGCCCGCCGCGCTGTGGTGGCTGTTCGCCCTGCCGATCGCGGTGTCGGTGTGGATCCTGCGCACCCAGACCACGGTCTCCGGGGACGGCCTGGATCTGCGCACGGTCCTCGGATCACGTCACATCGACTGGGCGCAGGTGCGCGGCATCCGCATTCCCAAGCGTGGGTATGTCCGGGTCCACCTCGACGACGACAGTGAGGTCAAACTACCGGCGGTAAGCTACGACCGGTTGCGCGAACTGGTGGACGCCTCGGGTGGACGAATCCCCGACCCGTTCGCCGGGCCCGCGGAACCGATCGAATCGGCGGAGGCCACTACCGATGGCACCACCGAGCCCAGCTCGGGCGCCGACCCGACCACGGGCGGCGACACACCGAGCCCCAGCGAGGCCGATACCGCGGCCGCACGCGACACCGACACCACCCCGGGCAGCTGATCTCCGCTCCCCCACCGGCACACAGCCCGTGCGCGGTGCGGGAGTAACGTCGAGGAACGCCGAGCAGTGCGTCGGCCGGACCGCCGGGCATCCCCGGCCGATCCGCCGAGCCGCTCGACGTCGTCGCATCCCAGCCCCCGCGACCCACCCGAGGACCCACCCATGCCACCGCTTCGTTCACGAACCACCACCATCGGCCGCAATGCCGCAGGCGCCCGCGCCTTGTGGCGGGCCACCGGTATGACCGACTCCGATTTCGGTAAGCCGATCGTCGCCATCGCCAACTCCTACACCCAGTTCGTGCCAGGGCACGTGCACCTGAAGAACGTCGGCGAGATCGTCGCCGACGCGGTGCGCGAAGCCGGTGGTGTGCCGCGCGAGTTCCACACCATCGCCGTGGACGACGGCATCGCGATGGGTCACGGCGGCATGCTGTACTCGCTGCCCAGCCGCGAGATCATCGCGGACTCGGTGGAATACATGGTGAACGCGCACACCGCCGACGCGCTGGTGTGCATCTCCAACTGCGACAAGATCACCCCCGGCATGCTCAATGCCGCTATGCGGCTCAACATCCCGGCGGTGTTCGTTTCCGGCGGCCCGATGGAAGCCGGAAAGGCCGTCGTGGTCGGCGGTGTCGCACAGGCGCCGACCGATCTCGTCACCGCGATCTCGGCCAGCGCGAACTCCGCGGTCAGCGACGAAGGGCTCGACGAGGTCGAGCGCAGCGCCTGCCCGACCTGCGGTTCGTGCTCGGGCATGTTCACCGCGAACTCGATGAACTGCCTCACCGAAGCGCTCGGACTCGCCCTGCCCGGCAACGGATCCACCCTCGCCACCCACGCCGCCCGGCGCGCGCTGTTCGAGAAGGCGGGCCGCGTCATCATCGACATCGCCACCCGCTGGTACCGCGATGACGACGCCTCCGTGCTGCCGCGCAATGTGGCCAACGCCAAGGCTTTCCGCAACGCGATGGCCCTCGACGTCGCGATGGGTGGTTCCACCAACACGGTGCTGCACACCCTGGCCGCCGCGCAGGAGGGTGAGATCGACTTCGACCTGAACACCATCGAAGAGATCAGCCGCAAGGTGCCGACCCTGTCGAAGGTGGCGCCGAACTCCGACTACCACATGGAAGACGTGCACCGCGCCGGCGGCATCCCCGCGCTGCTCGGTGAACTGCGGCGGGCGAACCTGCTGGAAACCGAGGTCACCACGGTGCACACCGCGAGCTTCGACGAATGGCTCGACACCTGGGACATCCGCTCCGGCAAGGCGTCCGAGGAAGCCCTCGAGTTGTTCCACGCCGCGCCGGGCGGGGTTCGCACCACCGAGCCGTTCTCCACCGACAACCGCTGGTCCTCGCTCGACACCGATGCCGAGGGCGGCTGCATCCGCGACCTCGAACACGCCTACACCGCCGAGGGCGGACTTGTCGTACTGCGCGGCAATATCGCCCCCGACGGCGCGATCCTCAAGACCGCGGGCATCGACGAGGAGCTGTTCACCTTCCAGGGCCCGGCCGTGGTGGTCGAATCCCAGGAGGAAGCGGTGTCGGTGATTCTGGCCAAGAAGATCAAGCCCGGCGATGTGATCGTGGTGCGCTACGAGGGCCCCGCCGGCGGCCCCGGCATGCAGGAGATGCTGCACCCCACCGCGTTCCTGAAGGGCTCGGGTCTCGGCAAGGACTGCGCCCTGATCACCGATGGACGCTTCTCGGGCGGCACCTCGGGCCTGTCGATCGGCCACATCTCGCCCGAGGCGGCCAGTGGGGGCGTCATCGGCCTGGTGGAGGACGGCGATCAGATCCGCATCGACGTCGCCAGCCGCACCCTCGAGGTGCTGGTCGATGATGCGGTGCTGGCCGAGCGTCGCGCCAAGATGGAGGCGCGGGAGAATCCCTGGCAGCCGGTCAACCGGGACCGCCCGGTGACCACCGCGCTGCGCGCGTACGCGGCGATGGCGACCTCGGCCGACAAGGGTGCGGTGCGGTACGTGAAGTAGTGGTGGCCGAACGAATCAGGCCATGAAGAAGGGCGCTCCCGTCGAGTGACGGGAGCGCCCTTCTGGTCGGATCCGGCGGCCGCTCAGTCAAAGGGGCCGATGCCGACCAGTGGGTTGCCGCCGTGCAGGTACCACCACGCACCCGCGGCCGCGGCGATCGCGAGCAGCAGCACGACGAACGAACCCCAGGCCGGACGGGTGGCCCAGCCGCGGCTACGGTCCAGCGCCCAGCGGCCGGGGCCGGTCAGGATGATGACCGCGGCGGTGCCCGCGAGGATGGTCTCCAACTCGACCGCGCCGGTGCCCTGGGTGTACTGGAAGTCCGGATGCATGCCCTGTTTCCAGGCCCAGGCGTCCAGGATGACGGCCAGCACGGCGCCCGCGGCCAGTGGCGTGGCCAAGCCCAGGATGAGCAGGATGCCGCCGCCGACCTCACCGGCGATGAGCATCGCGGCCGACAGCGACGGATGGTCCCAGCCGCCCTTTTCCATCATCTGGCGGGTGCCGTCGATGCCCGGGCCGTCGAACCAGCCCGCCAGCTTCTGCATGCCGTGGTAGAGGAAGGTGCCGCCGACGACCAGTCGCAGCAGGAACAGGCCGAGATCGAGGGTGCCCCGCCGGTGGTCGCCGTTGCGGCGGCGCACCCGGGCGGCCGTGGCGCCGGTGGGCGGTGCGGCGGCGGGCGGAATGCTGGCGTAGGCGTAGGTGGCGTCCGGGTCGGTGCTCTTCGCGTCGGCGCCGGCGTCGTCCGCGGCCGGGGTCGCGCCCTTGGCGGCCGCGGCGCCGGAGCCGGGGGCGGCGTCGACCTCGGGATCGAGCCCTAGCTCCTCGTCGGTGCGCGGGATCTGCTTGGTCATCTTCGGACGTTCCTCGCCCACCGCGGGGAACTCGCCGGTCGGTGAATCGTAGGGGCTGCCGACGCCGCCCTCCGACGATGACACCGCCCGCTGCTCCGCCGTGCTCGCAGCCGATTCTGGCTCGTCTTTCGACTTGTCGCTCACGCGTTCAGCCTAAGCCGCGAGGGCCCGCCGGTTAACCCTCTCGGGCGACGGCGTGTCCGGTTGACCTGTTTCGGCCACACCGAGTGGACACCCGCGGCAGGCGCGCGGACCGAGGTTTCCGTTACGTTTGGGGTATGAAGTCGGTTGGCGCGAGGCGCTTGGTGGTGGGGGTGGTGCTCGGCTCGATGCTGCTGGGTGGCTGCGCGCGGTTCGACGATTCCGCATCCAGTCCGTTCACGCCCGAGCCGACGCTGCACGGCGCGAATATCGAGCCGAAGAAACCCGATCAGCCGCCGACCTCGACCACCCGTCCCAGCGGACCGTGCATCGACCCCGATCCCGCGGTGGTGGCGACGTGTCTGGACACCACCGGCGGCCTGGTCTCGCTCGGCGGGACCGCACTGGTCACCGAACGCCGCACCGGACGGATCATGAAGGTGGTACCCGAGCAGCCCCCGGTGGAGATCGCGCGCGTCGATGTCGACGGTTCCGGCGACGGCGGACTCACCGATCTGGCGCTCTCCCCCACCTATGGCGAGGACGGCCTGCTCTACGCCTACATCACCACCCCGAGCGATAACCGGGTGGTGCGGATCGCCCAGGGCGGCGGCCCGCCGAAGCCGGTGCTGACCGGAATCCCGAAGGGCGCCACCGGCAATCGCGGGGCCATCGAGTTCACCGAACCGAACCGGATGCTGGTGCTCACCGGCGACGCGGGCAATCCGGGCGCGGCCGCGGCGCAGTCGTCGCTGGCGGGCAAGCTGCTGCGGGTGAATTCGCCGAGCCCCAACGGTTCGGCGTCGCCGGAGGTGGTGATCTCCGGGATCGGGACCGCCGGCGATATCTGCCTCGACAGCACCCGGGGTGTCTGGATCACCGATCGCACCGCCACCGAGGACCGACTGCAGCGGCTGGCCCCCGACGGCGCCGTCAGCACCGCCTGGACCTGGCCGGATCGCCCCGGTGTCGCGGGCTGCGCGGCGGCCGCCGACGGCGTGGCGATCGCCTTGACCGGCGCGAAGGCGCTCGCGCTGGCCGTCACCGACCCGGACACGCATGCGGTGACCGCGGCGCCCACGCTGGTGGCACAAGACAAGTACGGGCAGCTCAGCGGCGCTGCCTCCGGTGGCGACGGCACCATCTGGGTATCCACTGTCAATAAGAACGATGGCGGCACACCCGGCCCGTTCGACGACCGCGTGGTGCGGATTCCGCCGCCCGCCGCGGGTGGGGGCGGACCGGACTGATCCCGTTCGCAGTCCGGTCATCGCGATTGTTCGCGGTGACCGGACGCTGGGGTGCCGGCGGCTGGTGATGTCGACCGCGGAGGCGGCCCACCGTATGGGCCGGGCATCAGATGACAGCCGGGCGGGCGTGTCCTGCGCAGGTGGCATGGCCCGCGGTGGCCGTAAGGCCCGGTAGCTGCAGCCGAAAACGCGGGACGCCCGCCCACAGATCAGCGGACGGGCGTTCTCCGATCCGAAGGATCAGGCCCCGCAGGCGGCCAGCACGAGTTCGCGCACCCGGGCCGCGTCGGCCTGGCCGCGGGTGGCCTTCATGACGTCGCCGACGATCTTGCCCGCGGCCTGCACCTTGCCGGAACGGATCTTGTCGGCGATATCGGGGTTGGCGGCCAAAGCTTTGTCGACCTCGGCCTGCAGGGCGCCCTCGTCGCTGACCATGCCGAGGCCCTTGGCCTCGACGATCTGCGCGGGATCGCCCGCACCGGCCAGCACGAAGTCGACGACCTGCTTGGCGACTTTGTTGTTCACCGTCTTGGCCTCGACCAGCTTGATCACCTCGGCCACCTGGGCGGGCGTGATCGGCAGATCCTCCAGCGCGACCTCGCGTTCCTTGGCCTTCTCGGTCAGGTAGGCCACCCACCAGGAGCGGGCCTCGTTGGCCGGTGCGCCCGCGTCGACGGTGGCGATGATCAGATCGAGCGCGCCCGCGTTGACCAGATCGCGCATCACCTCGTCCGACAGTCCCCAATCGGACTGGATGCGGGCCCGGCGCAGCCACGGGTACTCGGGGATCGTGGTGCGCAGCTGCTCGATCCACTCGGCGTCCGGGGCGACCGGCCGCAGATCCGGCTCGGGGAAGTAGCGGTAATCCTCGGCGGTCTCCTTGCGGCGCCCGGGCGAGGTGGAGCCGTCGGCCTCGTGGAAGTGCCTGGTCTCCTGGACGATCGAACCGCCGGAGGCCAGCACCGCCGCCTGGCGGCGCATCTCGTAACGGACCGCCACCTCCACGCTGCGCAGCGAGTTGACGTTCTTGGTCTCGGTGCGGGTACCGAATTCGGTGGCGCCGACGGGCATCAGCGAGACGTTGGCGTCGCAGCGCAGCGAGCCCTGCTCCATCTTCACATCCGAGACGTGCAGCGACTTCAGCAGATCACGCAGCGCCGTGACGTAGGCGCGCGCCACTTCCGGCGCCCGCTCGCCCGCGCCGGTGATCGGCTTGGTGACGATCTCGATGAGCGGCACACCGGCCCGGTTGTAGTCGAGCAGCGAATGGCTGGCGCCGTGGATGCGGCCGGTGGCGCCGCCGATATGCACCGACTTGCCGGTGTCTTCTTCCATGTGCGCGCGCTCGATGTCGACGCGGAAGGTGCTGCCGTCGTCGAGCACCACATCCAGGTGGCCTTCGGTGGCGATGGGCTCGTCGTACTGGCTGATCTGGTAGTTCTTCGGCTGATCCGGGTAGAAGTAGTTCTTGCGCGCGAACCGGCCCCACGGGGTGATCGAACAGTTGAGCGCCAGACCGATGCGAATGGCCGATTCGACGGCCTTCTCGTTCACCACCGGCAGCGATCCGGGCAGGCCGAGGCACACCGGGCACACCTGGGTGTTCGGTTCGGCGCCGAACTCGGTGGGGCACCCGCAGAACATCTTGGTCGCGGTGGACAGCTCGACGTGAACCTCCATGCCCAGCACCGGCTCGTACCGGGTCACGACATCGGCGTAATCCATCAGCTCGACGGTAGGTGCGCTCATGGCGAACAGTCTATGTAAGGGCTACCGGCGGGCGTGCCGACGGTCCGCGCATGTGCGGCGCGCGGTTATTTCGCCGGTACCCGCTGGGTGAGCCAGTCCTTCACATAGTCGAGCACCTCCGGCGCGATGGTGGTCTCGATGGTCGAATATTCGCTGGGCAAGCCGCTTCCGGCGGGCTGCATCAGGTGGTTGAGCCCGGGGAAGGTGTGCACCGTGGCGTCCGGGTCGCCGGCGAGCAGATCGCGCATCGGCTGTTCGTTCTGGCTCGGCAGGACCTGCAAATCCTTCTCGCCGAAGAAAGCGAGCACCGGCACCCGCAGGGCCGAGAGCGCGGGTGCGGGGTCGTAGCTCATGAACGAGGTCATCGACGGGGTGAGCAGGGCGTCGATCTGTTCGTCGGTCATCCGCTGGCCTTCCGGCAGCGTCTGGTTGTGCTCGCGCGCGACCTGCCTGGCCTTGTCGAGATCGCCTGCCCGCATCGCGTCGGCCAGCGCGGTGATGTAGTCGACCTGTGCGGCGGTCTCCTCCGGGGACGCGCCGCCCGCGGCGAACAGTGCGCGGTTCTGTTCGATCAGCACATCACCACCGGGAACGGCGGGGCCCGCCATCAGGATCGCGAAAGTCACCCCGCTGTCGGGTTTCGAGGCGACCAGCGGGGCCAGGTAGCCGCCCTCGCTGTGCCCGAACAGGCCGATGCGCGCCGGGTCGATGTCGGCACGGTTGCTCAGGTAGTCCACCCCGGCGGCGGCATCGCCGGCCAGGTCGTCATAGGTGGCCTGATCGAGGTTGCCGCTGGTGCCGCCGACGCCACGGTCATCGGTGCGCAGCACGGCGTACCCAGCGCGGGTGAGCGTATCGGCGATCAGCAGAAAGGGCTTGTGCCCGAACAGTTCTTCGTTGCGGTCCTGCGGGCCGCTGCCGGTCAGCATCAGCACGGCCGGGAACGGGCCTTCGCCTTCCGGCTTGGTCAGCGTGCCGGCGATGGTGATATCGCCGTTGGCGTAGGTGACGTCCTCGGACACGTAGGGGAACGGCGGTTTCGGTTCCTGCGGGCGGGCCGCGGCTGGGATCGCCCCTCGGTCCATCACCAGCGCGAACGTCTGCCCGGACTGGGTGAAGTCACCGGTGATCTGCCCTGCGGCCGAATCGAGGCGGCCGCGGAAGGTGGGATCGCCCGGTATGTCGGGAATGGTGAACTCCACCTGATCGGCCTTCGCGGAGACCGCCGACAGCGGGGCATCGGCGACGCCCTGGGACGGGATGTCGATCGTCGCGCTGTCGACGGCGCTGAACGTCACCCCGACCTCGAGCGGCTGGCCTGGCACGTCGATCGTGCCGTGCCAGTCGCCGAGCACCGGATTCTCGCCGCTCGGCCCGGCATCGGAGGCCGACCCGGAATCACCCGAGCAGCCGGCCACGACCATCGCGGCCACCATCGACAGCACCAGCACCGCCACTCGTCGCGCACGCATGATCTTCACAGTACTGATCGCGCACGCGTTTCCGGGGGAGGTTCGCAGCGATGCGACGCCGACCCCCGGAGCGCTCAGCCGAAGAACGCCTCGGCTTCCCGATACCGCTCGGCCGGGACCCGCTTGAGCTGTTTGGTGGCCTCCGACAGCGGCACCAGGCCGATCTCGGTACCCCGCAACGCGACCATCTGCCCGAAATGCCCGGCGTGCACGGCCTCGGCGGCATGCAGTCCGAAACGAGTGGCCAGCACCCTGTCGTAGGGGGTGGGGCTGCCGCCGCGCTGCACGTGCCCGAGCACCGTGGTGCGAACCTCTTTGCCGATCCGGCGCTCGATCTCCACGCCCAGCTGCTGCGCGACGCCGGTGAACCGCTCGTGCCCGAACTCGTCGACACCACCCTCACGCAGGGTGAATCCGGAATCGGGCGCGGGATGCGACCCTTCGGCCACCACACAGATGAAATGCTTGTCGCCACGCTGGAAACGGCGTTTGATCATCGCGCACACCTGCTGCACGTCGAAGGGAACCTCCGGTACCAGCGTGAGGTGCGCGCCCGCGGCCATGCCCGCGTGGATCGCGATCCAGCCGGCATGCCTGCCCATCACCTCGACCAGCATGACGCGCTGATGCGATTCCGCGGTGGTGTGCAGCCGGTCGATCGCCTCGGTGGCGATGGCCAGCGCCGTGTCGTGGCCGAATGTGACGTCGGTGCAGTCGATGTCGTTATCGATGGTTTTGGGGACGCCGACGACCGGCACACCTTCATCGGACAGCCAGCTGGCCGCGGTGAGCGTGCCTTCACCCCCGATCGGAATGAGAGCCTCGATGCCGTTGTCGTCGAGGGTCTGCTGAATCCGGCCGAGCCCCTCGCGCAGCACGTCGGGATTGGTGCGTGCGGTGCCGAGCATGGTGCCGCCCTTGTTGAGCAGCCGGTCGGTTCGGTCGTCGTTCAAGATCTGGATCTTGCGATCCTCGAGTAGGCCGCGCCAGCCGTCCTGGAAACCGACGATCGCGTCGCCGTAACGCCCGTTCGCGGTGCGTACGACGGCGCGGATCACGGCATTCAGCCCTGGGCAGTCTCCGCCTCCGGTCAAGACTCCGATGCGCATGGCCGCTATCTTGCCTCGCATCGGGCCTCGATGGAGCCTCGCCCCCGTGAACGATGAGTAACAGTGACCGCGAGACTCAGGACGGACACTGCCCGCCGCTGAGTTCGCGCAGATGCTGCGAGATCAACGTCGCCATCTTGTTCAGCATGGTCATTCCGTCGGAGAAGTTGCCCGAGGCCGGCTGAGCGGCGAACGCGACCGCGATCTGCCCGCCCGCCGCCGGGACCAGGCCGAATTGACGCACCAGATAGGCGCCTTCGGAATCGGGACCCCAGCCGCCCTTGAAATCGGCGGTCTCGAACACCGAACCAAGCCCCCACTGGTGATTCGGAATGATCTGCCCCATCAGGGCGACGACCTCCGCCGAGTCCGGCAGGCACGGCAGCCGCGAGGCGAAGCGCACCTGATCGGCCAGCGCCCATTCGGCCTGACCGAAGGCCGAGAACTCCGCCCTGGCCTTGGTGGCGGGAACGGTGGTCACCGCGTCACCGCCCTCGCGCAAGACCGATTGCACGGCCTGCGCCGCCTCCTGCGGGGTGCCGAGCGACTGCCACAGCGCGTCGGCGGCGGAGTTGTCGGAGGCGGTGATGGCGGCGGTCGTCGAATACGACGGGCTGCCCTGGCTCTTGCGCAGCGCGGCAATGGCCAACGGCACCTTCATCGTCGACCAGGCCGGGCCGGTGGCCCAATCACCGAAGGTCACCAGCTTTTCCCCGCCGACCGGCATGATCGCGAGGCCGAGCCGTCCCTGCTGATTCTTGCTCAGCTCGGCGATATCGGCGGCCAGCGTGCCGGGGACGACGATCGAGAGACCCTCGTGCTCGGCCTTTGCCGCGGCCTCGGTGACACTCGGCATGGACGGGGCCGCGGGCTCGGCCTCGCTGCCGCACGACACCACCAGTAGCGCCGTCAGCACGGCGACGACCACGGCCGCCTGCTGTCGGATCTTCGGGAAGCGCCCCGCTTGTTCAGTTGGCATGTTTCGACACATTCTGGTTGCGGTCTCCCCCCGGTCTCGGCGTCGGCGCAGCATCCGGAAACCGTACTCGTTCGGCGCCCCGGCCGCCTGTTGCGTTGCTGCGGCAACGGCCCGGGGCGCCGAGAATACCCGATGCCTCGCGACCGAACCCGGTTACGCACAACCGATCTCGTCGACGCGACTACTGGACAATCGACCGGATTCGCTTGACCTCAGTACACGTACACCACGGCGTTGTCGCCGCCGGTGCAAGTGACGAGCCGATCCTGCTCGGAGCAGCTCATGGTGTAGGTCCGGCCGGTGATGGGGCTGGCGGCGACGACCGACGCGGGCGCGCTACCGCGACCACCGCCGGCCGCCGCGGCGTAGGCCTTGCGGACCTCCTCGGCGAACTCGCAGCTGGTCACCGTGGTCCCGGCCGCGGCGTTGGCGAAGGCGACCGTCGCCGGCGGGCCACACGGCCGGGCACCCGGTGGCAGCGCGATCGGCGTCGGCCGGGCCGAGGTGGTCGAGGTCCTGGCCGAGCCGGTGGCGCCGCCGGTGCGCGCCGCCGCGGACGTGGGCGCCGCGGCGGTGGTCTGCGCGGTGGTCGACTCGGAGTCATCGGAGCCGAACATCTGCAGGCCGACCACGGCGCCGATGGCGATGACGGCGACCACCAGCACACCGATCACGATCGGCAGCACGACCGAACGGCGGCGGCCCTGTGGTGCATACGGGTCGTGCGCGTAGGGATCGTGTGCGTAGGGATCGGGCTGGTATCCGGCCGGTCCGGCGGGCGGGTAGCCACCGGGCGGGTAGCCACCCTGATCGGCGGCGTATTCCTCGCCGTAGCCGCCGCCGGCACGTCGATCGGGGGTCCCGTATCCGGCGGGCTCGCCGTACGACGGAGGCGGAGGCGCGCCGTAACCGGCGGGCTGGGGGTGGCCCGGTGACGACCCATAGCCGGGAGTGGGGGCGGGCGCCGGTTCTACCGGGGCGCCGTAGATTCGGGTTTCCTGATCGGCGGGATAGCCGTCGGCCGGCCGGTGGTCGGCAGGGTGATCGTCGTCCTGGCCCGCACCGAGACCAGCTGCGCCGTAGATCCGGGTTTCCCGATCTGCCGGGTAACCGCCGCGATCGGGTTCGGCGCGGTAGTCGCCGCCGGCGCCGGGATGGCGGACGGTGGGCGCCGATTCGGCGGTGCCGTAGACGCGGGTCGTCTCACCGGGTGGATACGGGGCATCACCGCCGCGACCGCGCGCTGCGGGGCCCGGCTCGTCGCCGGCTCCGGCGCCGGTGGACGCCGAGGCGGCGATCCCACCGAGCAGGGTGGGCGCGCCCGCGCTCGCATAGCCGCTCACATCGGGCCGCGCGGCGGGATCGACCGCGGGATGCAGTTGCGCGCCCTCGTACAGGTGCGCGTCGGGGAACGGGCGGACCTGCGGCACCGGGCCGGTTCCCGGCGCCGTCGCGATCTCCTGGGTCGGCAGGGTGAACTGGGTTTCGGTCGGGCTCACCTCGGTCGGCCTGCTCGGGCGGATGACGGGCAACGACACTTCACCGGTCGACTCCGGCGCCACCGCGCTCAGCTCACCGGTTCGCGACGGGTCCGGCGGGCGCACAACCAGACGCGCGAAACCACCGGTCGCGGGCGCGGACCCGGCCGCAGGGGCGCCGGCGGCGGCAGGCAGAGCGGCCCTGGCGGCGCGGGCGAGTTCGGCCGCGGTGGGGAACCTGTCGTTCGGATCTTTGGCCATGCCGCGCGCGATCACCGCGTCCAGTGCGGCGGGCACCCCGGGGCGTTGCACGCTCGGACGCGGCGGCGGTTCGGCCAGATGCGATCGGATCAGCACGCTCATGCTGGCCGCGGGGAAGGGTGAGGCGCCGGTGAGGCATTCGTGCAGCACGCAGGCCAGCGAATAGATGTCAGCGCGGCTGGTGACGGGGCCGATGTCGAATCGTTCCGGCGCCATGTAGGTGTAGGAACCGATGGCGACACCGACCATGGTGATGGCGCTGTCGCCTTCGGTGTGGGCGATGCCGAAATCGGCGAGGTAGGCGAAGCCGGCCTCGGTGACCAGGATGTTGGCAGGTTTGACGTCGCGGTGCACGAGTCCGTCGGCGTGCGCGGCGTCCAGGGCGGCGGCGATCTGCTCGATGACGGACACCGCGCGGTGCGGGCTCAGCGCGCCGCTGGTCTGCAGGATCGTGCGCAGATCCGAGCCCGGCACCAGCCGCATGTCGATGAACAGCCTGCCGTCGATCACGCCCCAGTCGTGAATGGGGATGATGTGCGGTTCGGCCAGCCGCGCCGCGGCCTGGGATTCGCGGCGGAACCGGACCTGATACTCCGGGTCCTGGGCCAGTTCGTCGGAGAGCAGTTTGAGCGCGACTACCCGGTCCTTGACCGTGTCGTAGGCCTCGTAGACCTCACCCATTCCCCCTTTGCCCAGCAACGACCGCAACTCGTACGGCCCGAACCGTTTTCCCACGTCGGACCCAGGTGCCACCACCGGCGTCTATCCTCCACTCCCGGGCGCCGGCGGTCGCTGCGACCGTGCGGTCATGGACGCCGAACCTGCCCGTCAAACAGTGGATTGTCCTGGTGAGACCACCCCGTGGTCAAACGCGAACACGATCGCGGCGGCCCGGTCACGCAGATCCAGCTTGCCGAAGATGTGTCCGACATGGCTTTTCACGGTGACCTCCGAGATGCCGAGCTCACGCGCGATCTCGGAGTTCACCCGACCGCGGCCGATGAGCTCGAGAACTTCGTACTCGCGGGCGGTCAGCTCGGCGAGCCTGGCATCGGTCGGCGTCGCCGGGCGCACCGTGCGATAGGCCGACAGCACCCGGCCGGTCACCGCGGGGTCGAGCCAGGCGCCGCCGCCGGCCACGGTGCGCACGGCGCGGATGAGATCTTCGGCCGGGGAGTCCTTGAGAATGAATCCGGCCGCGCCCGCGCGCAACGCCCCGGACAGCAGTTGATCGTCGTCGAAGGTGGTGAGCACGAGCACCGGCGGCGCGTCGGCGCGCATGCGCACCAGCCGGGTGGCCTCGATGCCGCCGACCCGTTTCATCCGCAGATCCATCAGGATGACGTCGGGGCGTGCGGCCGAGATGACGGGCACGACCTCGTCGCCGTCGGCGCATTCGGCGATGACGAAACCGTCGCGGCGGCGCAGGATCCGGCGTAGTCCGCCGCGCACCAACTCCTGATCGTCGACCACGAGTACCGCGATCGTGGTCTCCGTTGCCGCTGTGGTCACATGTTCTCCTGTCTGATCGGCCCACTGCGCCCGAAGGCCACATCATGGTCGCGCGGCCCCTTCGACCCAAGGGTGACCGGAAGCCCGCCGGTCAGCCATCCGCAGAGCGCGCTCGTGCGTGGCGGGACGTGCGGAAATCGCGCCTCGACCGACCAGCCGTCGTCGTCCGGACCCGCGGTCATCCGGCCGCCGAGCAGTTCGGCTCGATGGCGCATCCCGGTCAACCCCATTCCTGTCCCGACGGTGAGCGCGCCCGCGGGCAAGGTGTTGGCGACGACCAGGGTGACGGTCGCCGGGTCGACCGTCAGCCGGAAACGCACGTCCGCGCCCGGCGCGTGTTTGGCGATATTGGCCAGCGACTCCTGGCCGATGCGGTAGAGCGCGAGGCCGACGGCGGCGGAGACCGAGTCGAGGTCGCCGGTGATCTCGGCGTCGATGGACAGCCCGGCCCGTGCGAAATCATCGATCAGCGCGGCGATGTCCTCGGCGCTCGGTTCGGCCAGATGTTTGGACGGACCGTCCAGCAGCCCGACGGTACGGCGGATATCGGCCATCGCCTGCCGGCCGAGGCGTTCGGCGTCGGTCAACGCGTCGACGGCCTCGTCCACGTCGCGGTCGGTTTGTAGCGAGTGCCGTGCGGCGGTGAGATGCAGCAGGGTGACGCTGAGCGAATGCGCGATGACGTCGTGCACCTCGCGGGCGATGCGCCTGCGTTCCTCGGCGGCCGCCTGGGCAGCGCGGATGCCCTGGTATTCGCGTTCCTGATAGAGAAACCGGCGCTGGGATTGCAGCATCACGCCGACCATCCAGCCGAGCACCACCCCCAGCGCGTACATCGGCATCCCCTCGAAGGGCACCGTACTCTCGAGCCAGGGCAGTTTGCCGAAGCTGTCGAAGGCCACGAGTATGCCGATCGAGACCACCACGAACGGCACGCTGACCCGCTTGGTGGAGATGGCCGCCACCTCGCCGGCCGCGATGACCAGCACGAATGGCGCGAAATCGGCGGCGACGGGTTGGGCGAGGTAGATCGCCGTGGCGGACAGCGAGGTGATCATCAGTTGCGCCGGTGTGGGGACCACGCCGAGGAATGCGAACAACGGCAGCGAGATGAACAGCAGCACCAGCGCCAGCAATGGCAGCGCCGACGGGAAGTATTCGTGCCGCTGGATGGTCGCGGCGATGCCGGTGAGCAGGAATGCCAGGTCGGCGATGATGACCACCGCGGGCGGGTAGTCGAACGGCAGCTCGTCGAGGTTGCGCCGGAACTCCGCTCGCGGATGGCGCACGAAGGCAGCGATCCGGTCGCGGATGCGCCCGCTCTCCCGGAACGGCGCCACCGGGCCGACGAACCCCGGCTCGGGTGTGACGCTGCTCGCACTCATCCTGTCAGGATATTCGCCCGGCCGGCCCGGGCACATCGTCCCGGAAACGGGCCACGCCTCCACCCACGGTAGGAGAAGGATTCGCGTCCCTGGCACGACGACAAGGCGGTCGCCGCGTTTGTAGCGTGAATTCCACGCACTCGAGTGGCGTGGATCCGCACCCAAACCCGAAGGCCCAGCTCACGAAAGGCCAGAAGCCATGACCTGGGAAGACCAGCACACCCGCATCGACATCATGCACACCGTGCTCGCTCGTGCGGCGACCGATCCGCACCGCCCCGACCTCTTCGACGGCCTGCCCGACCTCGACCGCCTCTTCGGCGGGCGGGAGGGCTTGCTGCTGGCTCTGCGCAACCGGTGGAACCTGCACCTGGAAGCCAAGCTGGACGAGGCCTACGAGCAGGGCAGGCCCGAGCTGGAGGCCTACCTCGAACTGTGCGCGCAACAGCCCGAACTCCACGCCCTGCTCGACGGCCCGAATCGGCGCCACCCGAGCGCGTCCGAGGCGATGGCACGGTAGCGTCGCACCGGCCGATCCCGGAGGCGTATCCGAACACGCGCCTACCCAACGATATACACGCTAGAGAGAGGGCGGGGAACGCGATGACGCAACCAGCCGTGCTGGAACTGTCGAACGTCAACAAGGAGTATCTGGTCGGCGACCAGGTGGTACGCGCCCTCGACGGGATCAGCCTCGACATCGCGGCGGGCGAGTTCACCTCGATCATCGGCCCGTCCGGTTCGGGCAAGAGCACCCTGCTGCATCTGCTCGGCGCGCTCGACAGCCCCGACTCCGGCTCGATCCGGTTCCAGGGTGAGGAGATCGGCAGCCTCGACGAGGAGCGGCAAT
>NZ_BAFY01000177.1 GCF_000308555.1 Nocardia cyriacigeorgica NBRC 100375
CTCCCAGATCGGTGACGGCGCACCTTCCCCGCGCATCGCGCGATCGACGGCCTCGATGCCCATCTTCCCGGCGAAGGCCGGTGCGTAGGCCTTCCAGCTGGAGATCTCGCCCTTGCGTGACTGTCTGGTGGCGGTGGTGGTGTGCAGCGCCTGGCCGACGGCCTGATAGATGGTCTCGGCATCCAGGCCGAGCAGGGTGCCGAGACCGGCTGCGACGGAGGGGCCGAGGTGGGCGACGTGGTCGATCTTGTGCTCGTGCAGGCAGATACCGCGCACCAGATCCATCTGGATCTCGTATCCGGTGGCCAGCCCGCGGATCAGATCGGCGCCGCTGCGGCGGGTGTGCTGGGCGACGGCCAGGATGGGCGGGATGTTGTCGCCCGGATGGGAGTATTCGGCGGCCAGGAAGGTGTCGTGGAAATCGAGTTCGCGCACCGCGACGCCATTGGCCCAGGCTGCCCACTCCGGCGACACCGTCCGATCCGACGGCAACCCGAACACCGTGGCCCCCGCACGTCCCGCACGTGGCCGATAGCCCGCCGCAAGCGCCTGGGCCCGGGCCGAGGCCACCGGCCTGCGCACCAGTGCGGCCGCCGCCACCGCGGCATTGTCGATGATCCGGTTGACGATCATCTCCCGCACCTCGCCGGGCACCTCGACCGGATCGGTGGCGACTTCGGCGATCTTGGTGGCCAGATGTTCGGCCTGCGGGAAGTCTTCCGCGGATCCGCGAGCACGTACGATGTTGGTCTTCATGCGTCCTCCGCACTATGGGCGTTCTCTACCGATACTTCGCACGCTACGCAGCACGCACGCCGGGCAAAACACCTTGCACGCTTGGATTTTTGTGGGCAACAACCGGCGTTTTTGCGATGTTTGCGAAGAACGCGGGGTACGATCGCTCGCCGTGCGGAAGATGTACGCGGGTGCGCGGCTGCGACGGCTGCGCGAGGAGCGCCGGATGACCCAGGCCGCGCTCGCGAAGGCGCTGGACCTCTCGCCCAGCTACCTCAATCAGCTCGAGCGCGACCAACGCCCCCTCACCATCCCGGTGCTGCTCAAGTTGAACTCCACCTTCGATCTGGATGTGCAGTTCTTCGCCGCCGATTCCGACGCCAGGCTGGTATCGGACCTGCACGAGGTGCTCGTCGACGCGGCCGGCGGCGAGAGCGCGCCACTGACCGAGATCGAGGAGCTGGCCACCCGCCAGCCCGAGATCGCGCGCCTGGTGGTGGCCATGCACCGCCGGCTACGCACCGCCACCGATCAACTCGACCTGTTCTCGGCGCGGGTCGCGGCGCCCGCGGGCACGGCCGGTGTGCCCGCACCGTACGAGGACGTGCGCGACTTCTTCTACGACCATCACAACCACATCGGCCGGCTGGATCTGGCCGCGGAACGACTGTTCGACGAGTGCGGACTGTCGATCGGGTCGCTGGACCGGCAACTGGCCAGGGTGGCCGAGGAGCGGGCCGGTGTGACGGTGCTGGTACGCGGCGACGGCGCCGATTCCTCGGTCCCGAAACGCCGTTACGACCCCGACAGCCGCACCCTCACCCTGGCCAGGCGGCTGCGACCAGGGCAGCGCGCCTTCCAGATCGCCACCACCCTGGCCTTCCTGCTCTACGGCAACGAACTCGACGCGGTGCTCAGCGAGGCGCCGTCGCTGGCCGGCGAATCGCGCACGCTGGCACGCATCGGGCTGGCCAGCTATTTCGCCGGGGCGCTGGTCCTGCCGTACGGGCGCTTCCTACGATCGGCCGAGGAGCTGCGCTACGACATCGACCTGCTCGGCCTGCGTTTCGAGGTCGGCTTCGAAACCATCTGCCATCGGCTGAGCACCCTGCAACGCCAGGGCCAGCGCGGTGTGCCGTTCTTCTTCGTGCGCACCGACCGGGCCGGCAATATCTCGAAACGCCAGTCGGCCACCGCCTTCCACTTCTCCCGCGTCGGCGGCAGCTGCCCGCTGTGGGTGGTGCACGAGGCCTTCGCCCACCCCGGCCGCATCCTCACCCAGGTCTCCGAGATGCCCGACGGGCGGCGCTATTTCTGGATCGCGCGCACCGCGATGATGGCACCGCAGGGGTTCGGAACCATGGCCAAGAACTTCGCCATCGGCCTCGGCTGCGATATCGAATACGCCGACCGGCTGGTGTATTCCAAGGGCATCCAACTAGACGACCCCGCCAACGCGGTGCCGATCGGCGCCGGATGCAAAGTCTGCGATCGGCCCGCCTGCCCGCAGCGGGCGTTTCCGCAGATCGGCAGTCCGCTGGCGGTCACCGAGGAGGTGTCGGCGGATCTGCCGTACCCGCGGGTGCGGGCCTGACCCGAATCAGGACTTGGCCAGGTACTCCAGACGCTCGGAGTCGACAGCGGCATGCATCATCGCCGCCAGACCGGGGTGCTCGGTCAAACCGGGATCCTGCTCGACCAGCTCCCGCGCGAGTTGCTGTGCCGCGGTGATCACTTCGAGGTCGTCGAGTAGCGACAGCAGCCGCAGTGACCGCGCGGTGCCCGACTGCGCCGAGCCGAGCACATCGCCTTCGCGGCGCTGGCGCAGGTCGAGGACCGCCAGCTCGAAACCATCGGTGGTGGCGGCCACCGCCTCCAGCCGGGTCATCGCCGGACCACCCGGCGCGGCATCGGTGACCAGCAGGCACAGCCCCGGATGCTTGCCACGGCCGATCCGGCCGCGCAACTGATGCAGCTGACTGACGCCGAACCGGTCGGCGTCGATGATCACCATCACCGTGGCGTTGGGCACGTCCACGCCGACCTCGACGACGGTCGTGCAGACCAGCACATCGATGCTGCCCTCGTTGAATTCCCGCATCACCTGGTCTTTGTCATCGGCAGGCAGACGGCCGTGCAGCAACCCGACCCGCAGCTCGGCCAGCGGACCGGTACGCAGCTGATCGAAGACGTCGAGCACCGCCTGCGTGGTCGGCCCCTCGGTGCCTTCGCCCTTCGATTTTCCGTTGCGCGATGTACCGCTGCCGTTGCCGTCCTCGTCGTCGCCGATCCGCGAGCACACCACATACGCCTGTCGACCCTCGCGGACCTCCTCGGCGATCCGCTCCCAGGCCCGGTCGACCCAGTTCGGGTGCACCCGGCGCGGAACGACCTTCGAGGTGATCGGCGAGCGGCCACGCGGTAGTTCGGTCAGGGTGGAGGTCTCCAGATCGCCGAGCGTGGTCATCGCGATGGTGCGTGGAATAGGGGTAGCGGTCATCACCAGCAGATGCGGAGCGGAACCGGCTTTCGCCTTGGCGCGCAAGGCGTCTCGCTGTTCCACACCGAAGCGGTGCTGTTCGTCGACGACGACCATGCCCAGATCGAAGAACTCCACCGCGTCCTGGATCAGGGCGTGCGTGCCGATCACGATGCCCGCCTCACCGGTGACCGCCGCCAGCAGGGCAGCGCGTTTGGCACCGGCGGACATCGACCCGGTCACCAATGTCACCCGGGTGGCGTTGTCGGCGGCGCCGAGTTCTCCCGCCGTGCCGAGCTCGCCGAGCATGCCGAGCAGCGACCGGTAGTGTTGCGCGGCCAGCACTTCGGTGGGCGCGAGCAGCGCGCATTGCTGCCCGGAGTCGATCACCTGCAGCATCGCGTGCAGCGCGACGATGGTCTTACCCGAGCCGACCTCACCTTGCAGCAGCCGATGCATCGGCTGCTCGCGGGAGAGGTCGGCGGAGATTTCCTCGATCACCTGCCGCTGCCCCGCGGTGAGTTCGAACGGCAGCCGCTGGTCGAACGCCGCCGCGATGCCGTCGGTGCGCGGCGGGCACGGCTTCGCGGTCCGCGCGGATACCTCGTGCCTGCGTTCGGCGAGCACCAGCTGCAACGCCAGCGCCTCGTCGAAGCGCAGCCGCTGCTTCGCCTGCTCGATGTCGAGCTTGTGGTCGGGCAGGTGAATCAGGCGCAACGCGTCCGAGACCGCCATCAGCCGGTGCTCGTCCCGGATGTGCTGCGGGAGTGGATCGTCGATCGGGTCGAGCTGATCGAGCACCTGCCGCACACACGCCAGGATCTCCCAGCTCTGCACCTTGGCGGTGGCCGGGTAGACGGGGATGAATTCGCGCTCGAAGAACGACATGTCCACCCCGCCCGCGTCTTTGGCGCTCTGGGCGATGCCGCGCAGATCGCCGCCGCCGCGCACGGTGGTGAGCGTCGGGGTTTCGTCGTCGGCGCTCTCGGGCAGGATCAGGTAACCAGGGTGGCTCAGATTCCACTGCCCGGGCCGCCAGTAGTTCACCGTGCCCGACATCATCGCCCGCACGCCCTCGCGGACCACGTATTTCACCTTGTCACCGTTGAAGAAGGTGACATCGACGCCCTTGCCGGTGCCGGTATCGAGCACCACCTTGAGCAAGGACCCGCGGCGCTGGCGCATCGGCTTGAGCTCGGCCTTGGTGACCCGGCCGATGACCGTGATATGCGAGCCGTCCTCCGGCTCCTCCTCGGTCAGCGGCTGGCCCTGGGTGGCGTAGCGCAGCGGATAATGCCGCAGTAGATCCTCGACGGTGTGCATATCGAACGCGTCGGCCAGCGACGCCGCCGCTTTCACGCCGAGTAGATGGTCGAGCCGATCGCTCAGTGTTGCCATGACCTCGTTCCCGCCGCCGTCGTCGCCTGCTTCATGCCGTGCACCGTCATTCGACTCCGATCTGGATCAGATCGGCATGCTGACCCCCGGAATACACCATGATCTCCACCCCCGGAAAACCTGCCGCGACATGGTCGGACAGCTCTTGTGCCAGCCCCTCCGGCGCCGCCGCGCCCACCAGCAGGGTGACCAGTTCCCCACCGAGGCCGAGCATCCGGTCGAGCAGCGTCTGCCCGGCGGCGCGCACGTCACGGTCGATGACGATGACGTCATGGCCGACCAGGCCGAGGCCGTCACCGGGTTCGCAGGTGCCGACCATGGTCAGCGCGCGTTCGGTGGCCGCACGCAGCGAGCCCCATCGGGTCGCCGCAGCGGCCTCGGACATGGCGAACGCGTCGTCGACGGCGATCCGGCCGGCGTCGTGCACGGCCAGCGCGGCCAACCCCTGCACCATGGACCCGCTGGGCAGCAGTAGCACGTCACGGTGGTCGTCGCGGGCGGCCACACCGACCGCGACCAATTCCTGGGCGGGCAGTGCGCCGTTGGGCAGCACCAGCACCTCGCGGTGCGGCAGCCGCCGGATCGCGGCGAGCAACGCGGCCGTGGTGACGGCCGGTTCACCGGGAACCACTTCGGCACCCGCGTCGCGAAACAGCGTCATCGCGCCATGACCTGCCGCGACCGCGACGATGGCGCGGGCGGCAGGGCCGACGTCACCCACGGACTCGGGCGCGTTGTCTGAGCGCACCGAATCGCCTTGGCGGGCAATGATGTCGGGTTCCTCGCGAGCCGACTCCGGCGCGGAGCGCGCGCCGTGTAACGCCGCGCCGCTGAATCGGCCGTCGAGCTCACCAACCTCGGGCGCACCGTGCTCCGCGCATCCGGGTGCGCAAAGGTCACCGCACTCGCCGGCGATCGCGAACGACTCCACCCGCACCCCGCTGAGCGTTCCCGCCGCGATCCCGGCCTCGATGGCGGCACCGGCGTCGACGCAATGCACATGGGCCGACCAACTATCCGCACCGTCGCCGACCACCACCACCGAATCCCCCAGCTCGGTCAGCCGGTATCGCAGCGCCGAGATCCGGTCCGGGTCCGAGTCGTCCAGCCGGTACATCACCTCGTAGCGAGCCGGTGGCGTCGGCGCCGCTTCCGCTCGTCGATCGGGCGATTCCGCGGCGGGCCGGTACACCGGCCGCTCGGGGCGGGTGCCGGTCACCACCTCGACCAGGCTGTCCAGCAACGCCACCAGCCCACGAGCGCCCGCGTCGACCACGCCCGCCGATTGCAGCACGGTCAGCTGTGCGGTGGTCTCACCGAGCGCCTCGGCGGCCCCGTCGGCGGCGGCGGACACGATCTCGGCCAGCTCGTCGCCGGGGCAGTCGGCTGCCGCACCCGCCGCCCGCTCGAGCACGGTCAGAATGGTGCCCTCCACCGGGACGCTCAGCGCCTCCCGCACCAGCACCGCCGCCCGGCGCAGGGCCGTGCGCGCGGTGTCGCCGTCCAGCGGAGCGCTGCGCGTCGCCTCCGCTATCCCACGCAGGACCTGCGACAGAATGATCCCGGAGTTGCCGCGGGCGCCCGACGTCGCACCGCGCGCCATCGCGGCCGCGACCAGCGCGGTCGGAACGCCGCCGTCGGGCTCGAGGACGCCGGATCTACCCCCGACCGGCGCGTGCAGCTGTCCGGCGACCGGCGCGGTGCCGTTCGGGGCGCCGTCCGATCCCCCGGCGCCCGCCTTCGCCCGCACGGCGTCGACCACGTCGCGCCACAGACTCTTGGCAGCGGGCACGCCGGCCACCGGTTCCCGATCGCGGCTGCACGCGTGCGGTTGACCGTGCCCCCCGGGAAAGGCGCCGCCGTGCGCGGACAACACCGCCACTTCGGCGCACGAGACGGCCGCGCGCATGGTGGCCAGCAGATTGGTACCGGTGTCGGCGTCGGCGACCGGGAAGACATTGAGGGCGTTGATCTCCTCGCGCCGGTTGGTCAGCTCGTCCAGGCACAGCCTGCCCCAGCGCATCAGAGCCGTGCCGTTGAGCGCCTCCGGTCGCAGGGCCGCATAGCCGCCGCTCGCCTCCCACGATTCCGGCACCGCTGCTCCTCTCGCCACTCGACGCCACCACTGCTGGCCAGATTAGCCGGATCGGCCGACAGCACCGTGGCTGCCGGCGAGCACGCTCCGGTGTGGCGCACAGCACTCGATCCGTGCGGCGACGGCGGCCGGTTTGGTGGATCGCGGGGCGGGCGGTTAATCTTGCAGGGTTGCCTCGCGCGGCCGCTTCGGCTTGCGCTCGCCGGTTCGTTCCGGCAGGGCACTACGACATTGTTTCCGGACATGCTGTGTTGTGATGCAGCGGTCCCCCTATGACATGAAGGAGTTCGCGACTATGGCTGCCGTCTGCGACGTCTGCGCCAAGGGCCCCGGCTTCGGGAAGTCGGTCTCGCACTCGCACCGGCGCACCAACCGTCGCTGGAACCCGAACATCCAGACCGTGCGTGCGCAGGTCGCGCCGGGCAACACCCGCCGGATGAACGTGTGCACCTCCTGCCTGAAGGCAGGCAAGGTCGTTCGCGGCTGATCCGCCCGACGCACCACCTATAAGTACAGCACCGCGCCCCGGCACCCTTCGGTGATCCGGGGCGCGGTCATGTCCGGACTCGGCCGGATCCGCGACAGAATGGGGTCATGACCGACCCGCGCCCCTACCGCATCGTGCCCGCGGCCGCCGAACATGCCCGCGGCCTGGCCGACTGCCACATCGTGTGCTGGCGCGAGGCCTACCGCGGCCTGGTCCCGAACCATGTGCTCGACGCATTCGACATCGATCAACGCACCGAGGCCTGGACACGGCGGCTGGGCGAACACCCCGGCCGCACCACGGTCGCCCTCGCCGACGACACCGTGATCGGCTTCATCACCCTCGGCCCCGCCGTGTACCGCCCGATCGTGACGCCACTCGAGCTGAACGCCCTCTACGTGCGCTCACCGTGGTACGGATCCGGCGTCGCCGACGATCTGGTGCAGACCACGCTGAACCCGGAGATCCCCTGCTCGCTGTGGGTGTTCGCACAGAACCCACGCGCCATCGCCTTCTACCGTAAATACGGCTTCACCCCCGACGGCGCCACCCGTACCGAGTATTTCGCCACCGTCACCGAGCAGCGAATGGTGCGTCCGGAGGGCGCGATAGGGTCGTGGCCATGGCCACCACCGAACAAGCCGAGTACGTGAGCACCGTCGACGGCGTCCTGCAGATCACCATCGCTACCGCCGCCAACGGCACCTCATTGGATTTCACCGGTATCGCCGCGGGCACCGCGGCTCTGAACGAGCTCGACCCCCAGGTGGGGGCCGTCCTGCTGACGGGCACCGGCGCCAACTTCTGCGCGGGCGGCAACGTCCGTGGTTTCGCCGCCGCCGAGGACCGCTCGGCCCACCTCTACGATCTCGCCGACCGCCTGCACGAATTCGTGCGCGCCCTGGACGCGACCACCATCCCGGTGGTGGCCGGAGTGCAGGGCTGGGCGGCCGGCGCCGGCATGAGCCTGGTGTGCGCCACCGATATCGCCCTCGGCGGGCCATCCACCAAATTGCGGCCCGCCTACCCCGGCGTCGGCCTGAGCCCCGACGGCGGCATGTCGTGGACGCTGCCCCGCATCGTCGGCAGCGGCCGCGCCCGCGAGATCCTGCTCACCGACGCGATCCTGGACGCCGAGGAAGCCGTGCGCCTCGGCATCCTCAGCCGCCTGGTCGCCGACGAATCCGTCCGCGATGAAGCGCTGGCCCTGGCGACCTCGCTGGCCAACGGCCCACGCAGCACCTACGCGAGCATCAAGACCCTGCTCAACCGCTCGACCACGGCCACGTTGAGTCAGCAGCTCGACGACGAGCGCGACGCCATCGCGGCCGCAGCGGGCACCCCCGCCGGACGCGAAGGCGTCGACGCCTTCGTCGGCAAACGCGCACCGGACTACCGCGGGCTCGCCTGAGCGCGACCGATTCCGAGCCGCCGGGCCCAGCGCCCCATCAGCTGGGACATCTTCGAGGGGAGCGCGTCCGGTTGCGGCACGGTCACCGGACGCACCCGCCCGTTGTGAATGGCGGTGATCCGCCAGCCTTCAGACGTGCGCACCAGGACCACCGTCTGCCGGGAGAGCCTGCGCTCGGGCAACCGGGACCGCCACGGCATCAGCACCGAGCCGGTGCCGTGCAGGATCGCCACGTCCTCGGTGACGTAGCGAATCGATTCCACCTCGCCGACCAGGGCGGACCCGGCCAGCACTCCCCGGAAGAGTTTGTCGTGGTTGTGCTGGTGCTCGGCGCGGCCGCGGGCCCGGGTGCCGTCATAGGCGACGTAGTCGGAATCCTCGGTGAACAGCGCGCCGAACGCGACGGCGTCGTTGTCGGTCCAGGCCTGTTTGAAGTCGTCGAACAGCGCCAGGATCGCGGTGTCGTCGGCGGTGCGGGTGAGGCTGTCGGTCATGGCGGTGCATCCCCGCTATCGTTTCGATGTTCGAAACGTACGATAACAGAAAGCTTCGAATGTCGAAAGAAGAGCTGATCGGCGCGATCGGCCATCACTTGCGGTTGCTCCAGCAGAGCTTCGACACCTTCGACGAGGCGGTTGCCGCACGCCTTGGTCTCAATCGCACAGATTTGCGGTGCCTGGACCTGGTCCTCGAACGCGGGCCCATCGCGGCAGGAGAGCTGAGCAGTGCCTTACGACTCAGCCCCGCCGCGACGACAACGGTCATCGATCGACTGGTCCGCGCCGGATTCGCCACCCGCGCACAGGACCCGGGCAACCGCAGGCGGGTGCTGGTCACCGCGACCGACGCCGCCCATGCGGTCGACGCGGAGATCTTCCGGCCTGTCGGCATAGCGGGCGCGCGCGCCCTGAGCCGCTACGACGACGACGCGCTCACGGTCATCGTGGATTTTCTGCGCACAGCCCTCGAGGTCCATCGGGAACAGACCCGGCTGTTGGCCGAACCGGATGCGCCGGACTGAGATTCAGTCGTTCAACGTGAGGATGAACTCGGCGACGGCGTCGGTGAAGGCATCGTTGTCGTCGCCTGCCGCGGTGTGCGCTGCTCCGCCGATCTCGACCATCCGCGCGTGCGGCACGAGCTCCTGGAAGGCCGCGGCCCCTTCGGCGCTGACCACATCCGATTGCAATCCGCGTACCAGCAGCACCGGAATGGTGAGCGTGCGCGCTACTTCTTCCATCCGGCCGGTGATCTCGGACGGGTCCTCGGCGCGATCGGCGAGCATATCCGGATCCCAATGCCAGTACCAGCGGCCGTCGCGCTCACGCAGATTGCGACGCAGGCCGTCGGTGTTGTCCGGCCGCGGACGGTGCGGCATGTACTCGGCGACCGCGTCGGCCACCTCGTCGAGGCTGTCGAAGCCGTCGCGATGCTTGCCGAGGAAATCCAGCACCCGCTGCACACCCTCCGGCTCGGGCCGGGTGACGATATCGACCAGCACCAGCGCGCTGATCTGGTCCCCGCCGGGCACCGCGGTGGCGAGCAAGCCGGTGATTCCGCCCATGCTGGCACCGACCACCACGGCCGGACCGCCGAGTTGGCCGAGTACCTCGATCAGGTCCTCGACCATGGTTTCACGCCGGTAATCGCGCTGGGCCGACCACTGACTGTCGCCGTGCCCACGCGCGTCGAGAGTGATCACCCGCATCCCGGTGGCGGCCAGCTTGGCGCCGGTCTGCTTCCACGAGTGCCGGGTCTGCCCGCCGCCGTGCAAGAACACCACGAGCGGGCCGTCGGCGGGCCCGTACTGGTCGGCAGCGAGTTCGATCCCGCCCGAACCGCGCAAGCGCAGCCGGACGGGATCGACGAGATTGTTCGCACTACTCACGATCTGAGGATCGCACAGCCGTCTCGAAGCGCCGGCGCGAACCCCCAGGAATATTGGAACGGGTTTCAGCAGCCCAACGTTCCGGTGAAGATCACGCAAGCGAACTTGGCGTGCACCGTCGCCGAAATGGTGGACGATCCGGACGAGGTGTACTGCTCGGAGACCTGCGCGGTGCTGGTCTCGGTGGCCGGTTCCAGCGCCAGCGGCGCCGCACCGGCACTGGCCGCACCGGCGGCGAGCGCGGCACCGACGGCCAGGGTGGCGGTGGTGCCGCGTACGACGCTACGGACGGTTCTGGTCTGCATGTCTCTAGCTCCTCACTTGTTTCCAATCGACGCCCGGTTCAGGGCAGACGCCAATCCACCGGTTCGGCTCCCAGCTCGTCGAGCAGCTCGTTCAGCCGCGAGAACGGCCGGGAACCGAAGAAGCCGCGCGACGCCGACAACGGCGACGGGTGCGCGGATTCGATATAGGGCACCTCGGCCTCGGCCAGGGCCGGCTTCAGGGTCTGGGCGTCGCGTCCCCACAGGATCGCCACCAGCGGCTCGTCCCGCGCGACGAGCGCACGGATGGCCTGCTCGGTGACGATCTCCCACCCCTTGCCGCGATGGGAGGCCGGCTGGCCGGGCGACACCGTCAGCACCCGGTTCAGCAGCAAGACTCCCTGATCCGACCAGGGGCTCAGGTCACCGCACGAAGGTGTCGGATGGCCGAGATCTTTGCTGTACTCGGCGAAGATATTGGCCAGGCTGCGCGGAATCGGCGAGACATCCGGCGCGACGGAGAAACTCAATCCCATCGGATGCCCGGGTGTCGGGTAGGGGTCTTGGCCGACGATCAGCACGCGCACCGCGTCGAACGGACGCTGGAAGGCGCGCAGCACGTTCTCACCCGCGGGCAGGTAACCGCGTCCGGCGGCGTTCTCCGCGCGCAGGAAATCGCCCATGGCGGAGATCTGATCCGACACCGGTTCCAGTGCCTTCGCCCAACCCGGATCCACGACTTCCGACAGTGGTTTCGCGCCCATGACCGGACAACCTATCGCGATCCTGGCCGCTGTGCCGAGTCCGCCCCGGCGAACGATTCCCAGCCGCCCCGTCCGGTCGGCCGCACACCGTCGATGGTGACGCCCTGACCAGCACCGACCTCGCCGATTCTGGTCCAGCCCGCGGGCAGTTCGGTCCCGGCGGGCCAGGCCGCGGCGAAGGCGTGATCCTCACCGCCGGTCAGAATCCATTGGGCCGCATCGGCATCCAATGCGGCGGCCAACTCGACGAGGTGCGGGTCGGTGAGCGCGGCCGCACGCAGGTCGATGGCGACCTGCGAGGCGGCGGCGATATGACCGAGGTCGGCCAGCAGTCCGTCGGAGACGTCGGTGAGCGCGTTCGGGGCCACCCCCGCCGCCATCGCGTCGAGCACGGCACGGTAGGGCGGACGCGGAACCCTGTGTGCGGCAACCGCTTCGGCGAACTCGTCGCGCTCCCCCGCATCCGCAAGCAACGCCGCCAATCCCGCGGCCGACCAACCGAGCCGCCCGGCCACCGCGATCACATCGCCGTCGCGCGCCCCACTGCGCAGCACCGGTTCGGGCCCGATGGGATCGCCGAACGCCGTCACCGAAATCACCAGATGCGAATCGCGCACCAGGTCTCCGCCCGCGATGGAACCGCCGCTGACCGCCGCTTCGTCCCACAGGCCGTCGGCCAGGCCGTCGATCAGCGCGAGCGGAGTATCACCCGGACAGCCGAGCGCGACGACGAACGCGGTCGGCACCGCGCCCATCGCGACGACATCGGCAGCGTTCTGGGCGATGGCCTTACGGCCGATCTCGTACGGACTCGACCAGTCCAGCCGGAAATGGCGATCCTGCACCAGCATGTCGGTGGTGACCACGAACCGCGCACGCGGCGCGGCCAGCAGTGCGGCATCGTCACCAGGGCCGAGCAGTACCGCGGGCGCCTGGGTGCGTCCGGTGTTGATGCGCTCGATCAGGCCGAACTCGCCGAGTTCGGCCACGGTCCGCGGCGGCGTACTGCTGCTGATGGTCGATCCTTTCCGTGACCGGATCCACGCTGGTCGACGCGGGCGCGCCGCCGAGGCGGATTCGCCCCGACGGTACCCTGTGCACGGGCTATCGGGTTACCGCCCGGTATCGCGAGCTGTCCGGATCGCCCGGCAGCGCCGCGTCGGCCGCCCGACCATGGCACAGCCGGTAACCAGCAGTGAGACCAGGAAGGATCGGTGCGCGAATGGCGAGCACGCCGGACGACGGTTCCGCCGAATCACCCGACAAGGCCGGCGAACCGACGACGTCTGCCGAGCCCGGCGGGAGCGAACAGGCGAGCGCACCGGACGCGAGTATGGCATCGGATGAAACGGCGGCCGACGAAACCGCGTCTGCTGAGAAATCCGCCGCGGCCGATGAATCCGCCGCCGCCGAACCCCGCACGAACAAAGGCTCCGCCGACACCACCGAGTCCGACACCGACGAGCCCGACACCGACGAGCCTGCCGCCGAAACACGCGGCTCCGGCTACCCGCCCGCGCTCATCGCGACAGCCGTCGCACTCCCGGTAGCTCTGGTGATCGCGGTGCTGGTCGCCGCGATCATGGCCCGCAATATGCCGGTCGAACGCGAACCGCTGGTGCTCGGCCCGGTTCCCGCGCCCGCCGCCGACAGCGAAGCCTGCGCGACGCTGCTGCCGGCTCTCCCCGCCGACCTGGGTGAGTTCACCAAGTCCACGCTGGTCGAACCCGCTCCTCCGGCCACCCGCGCCTGGCAGCGGCCCGACGGCGGCGAGCCGATCGTGCTGCGCTGCGGCCTCGACCGGCCGCTGGAATTCAACCGCGCCTCCCCCATCCAGATGGTGAATGGGGTGCAGTGGTTCGAGATCCCCGATCCGGATGCCGACGCCAGCACCTGGTTCGCCGTGGACCGCGCCACCTACATCGCGCTGACGATTCCGGGCGGTTCGGGACCGACCCCGCTGCAGGAAGTATCGGACACGATCACGGCGAATCTGCCCGCCCAGCCGCTGGATCCGGGTCCGCTGCCCAACTGAGCCGCCCGCTCAGTCCTTGCGCAGCGTCGCTTTCCCGGAACGCAGATCGACGCCGACGTCGCCGGGTGCGCCCTCGCCCGCGTCTTCCCGGTACATCAGCACCATCTGCTGCTGTTCGAATTGGTGCTGCCGTCCGGCGGCGAAGACCGCGTCGAACTGTTCCAGTCCGATGGCGCCCGCGCTGCGGCCGTCGTCGTCACCACGCATCCACGGCAGCGCTGTTCGACCGGTGATCTTCCGGTACATCACGTCCCCGAAGGCGACCACGATGATGAGCAGGGCGAGTCCGGGGATGGTCATGGCCATCAGCATGGGATCGAGGGTACGCGCGCCCAGCGCGGTCCGGTGTACTCAGCGCAGTCCGGTGCCGCGCGCCAGGGCCGTTTCGATGAGCGTGGATACCAGGGTGCGGTAATCGATTCCGGTGGCTTCCCACATCCGCGGGTACATCGAGATCGCGGTGAATCCGGGCATGGTGTTGATCTCGTTGATCACCGGGCCCTCGGCGGTGACGAAGAAATCGACCCGGGCCAGCCCCTGGCAGTCCAGCGCGCGGAACGCGCGCACGGCCAGCGCCCGGATCTCGTCGCTGACGGCATCGTCGAGTTTGGCGGGGACATCGAATTCGCAGACGTCGTCGAGGTATTTGGTCTCGAAGTCGTAGAACTCCGGCGCGGCGGCGTCCACCTCGGGCATCCGGATCTCGGCGATCACGCTGGCCTCGATGCGTCCGTCCGGGAATTCCAGCACACCGCATTCCACTTCGCGGCCGACGATGCCCGCCTCGACGATCACCTTCGGATCGTGGGCGCGGGCGGCCGCGATGGCCGCATCCAACTCGGCCCAGTCGGTGACCTTGGTGATGCCGATGGATGACCCACCGCGGGCGGGTTTGACGAACACCGGCAGTCCCAGTCGATGCCGGTCGGCCGCACTCACGGTGACATCGCGGGCGCGCAGCACCACCTGCACGCCGATCGGCAGGCCTTCGGCGGCCAGCAGTTTCTTGGTGAATTCCTTATCCATGCCGGCCGCACTGGCGAGCACGCCGGGACCGACGTACGGCAGGCCTGCCAGTTCGAGCATGCCCTGCACCGTGCCGTCTTCGCCGAACGGACCGTGCAGCACCGGGAACACCACATCGACCGAGCCGAGAGCTGCGGCGGGGTCACCGACCGGGATCAGATCGCCGGATCGGCTCGGGTCGGTGGCCAGCAGCAGTTCGGTGCCGGTGCCGTCGACCGCGGGCAGGCTGTGTTCACCGAAGCCGAGCGCGGCGACGTCCGCGCCGCCGAGCATCCAGGTGCCTTGCGGCGTGATGCCGATCGGGACGGCCTCGTAGCGCTCCGGATCCAGGTTGCGCAACACAGCGCCGGCCGATACACAGGACACGGCGTGCTCGTTACTGCGCCCGCCGAACACCACAGCCACCCTGATCCGGTTCGTCATGCACGGAACCGTACCCGTTGCGGGGCCGGGTACACGCGCCGGACTACTCCGGTTTGATCCGTCGGCCCAGCAATTTGCCGACCGCCTCCGGCACCGGCATTCCCTCGTGACAGACCTGGTGCACCGCGTTGGTCAGCGGCATCTCCACATCGTGCGCGGCGGCCAGCGCCCGCACCGATGTGCACGACTTCACACCCTCGGCGACCTGGCCATGAGTCGCTTCCTGGGCGGCCTGCATGGATCCGCCCGCACCCAGGACATGACCGAAGGAGCGGTTGCGCGACAGCGGGGAGGTGCAGGTTGCCACCAGATCGCCGACGCCGGCCAAACCTGCCAGCGTGACCGGTTCGGCACCGAGCGCGACGCCGAGCCGGATGATCTCGGCCAGGCCCCTGGTGATGAGGCTGGCGATGGAGTTGTCGCCCAAGCCCATCCCCGCGGCGATACCGCAGGCGAGGGCGATGACGTTCTTGCAGGCCCCGCCGATTTCGCAGCCGACGACGTCGGTGTTGGTGTAGGGCCGGAAGTATCCGGTGGCGCAGGCCTGCTGGACCGCGACCGCACGATCGGCGTCGCTGCATGCCACCACGGTCGCCGCGGGCTGTCCGGCGGCGATCTCCCTGGCCAGGTTCGGGCCCGACAGCACCGCGACCCGGCTCGGCTCGGCGCCGGTGACTTCGGAGATCACCTCACTCATCCGCAGCAGCGTTCCGGTCTCGATGCCCTTGGCCAGGCTCAGCAGTGTGGTGCCCGGACCGATGGCGGGCTCGAACACCTCGAGATTGGCGCGCAGCGATTGCGAGGGCACGGCGAGCACGATCAGTTCGGCGCCGTCGAGGGCGACGTGGAAATCGTCGGTGGCGCGCACCGGCGGCAGCTGGATTCCGGGCAGGTAGTCCGGGTTGCGGTGTTCGCTGTCGAGCGTCTGCGCCACCTCGGACCGGCGCGCCCAGATGGTGACCTCCGATCCCGCGTCCGCCAACACCTTCGCGAATGCGGTACCCCACGATCCCGCACCAAGCACTGCCGCCCTCGTCATCAGCCCAATATGCCATGGAAAGATCGGGGCCATGCGTTCGCACACCGTGCACGCCGTGATCGCGGTGAAGAGTCTCGATCGTGCCAAGTCCCGCCTGGCCGATCGCCTGCCGCCGCGCGAACGCGCGGGTCTGGTGCTGGCCATGTTCACCGACACCGTGCGCGCGGCGACGGCGGTCGCACAGCTCTCCTCGATCACCGTGGTCACCCCGGATCCGGCCGTCGCCGACCGGGCGGGCAGGCTCGGCGCGCTCGTGCACCCCGAACCCATGCCCGGCTCCGGCGGTCCCGACGATCCCGACGGGCTCAACTCGGCCTTGCGTGCGGCGGGCGATGCGCTGCGGCATCGGCACGGCCCGGTCGATCTGCTGGCCTTGCAGGCGGATCTGCCCGCGCTGCGCCCCGGCGAACTCGCCGACATGCTCGCCCGCGCACCTCGCGACGCCCGCTCGGTGGTGGTCGATCACGCTGGCACCGGCACCGCCGCCTTGCTGGCTCGCGCCGCCGTGTCGCTCGATCCGGCTTTCGGCCCGGGGTCGGCGCACCGGCATATCGCCGCGGGCGCGGTGCGGCTCGACGGTGATTGGCCGGGCCTGCGTCTGGACGTCGACACCGCCGCCGATCTCGACCGCGCCATCGCTCTCGGCACCGGCGCCGCGACCGGCTCGGTGCTGCACGACATCGGCTGGTCCGGCCGTGTTCACGCGCCGGTCCCGCACGTGTGCTAGCCGGTCGCCACGGCGGGGTGATTCGCGTGGCAATCACGGTGTCAGGCTGCACACCGCCCGGTTTGTAAGGGATGATCGTTGGCGTGAGCGATACCGAAACCGTCAAGCAGCAGCAGGTGCTTCCTACTCCACCGCCCGCGGCGGCACCCTTGCAGCCCGGTTCGCCGGCCCAGCGGTTGCCGGCCGATCGCTACCTCAATCGCGAATTGAGCTGGCTGGACTTCAACGCCAGGGTGCTGGCCCTCGCCGAGGACGCCTCGCTGCCGTTGCTGGAGCGCGCGAAATTCCTGGCCATCTTCGCCTCCAACCTCGACGAGTTCTACATGGTGCGGGTCGCGGGCCTCAAACGCCGTGCCGAGACCGGGCTTTCGGTGCGCTCGGCCGACGGCCGCTCCCCCAGTGAACAGCTGGAGTTGATCGCGGCCAGGGCCCAGGAGATCGCCGACCGCCACGCTCGCGTCTTCCTCGACGACGTGCTGCCCGCGCTCACCGCCGAGGGCATCGCGATCATCGATTGGTCCGATCTCGACGAGGCCGAACGCCACAGGCTGTCCGCGCACTTCCAGGATCAGGTGTTCCCCGTCCTCACCCCGCTCGCGGTGGACCCGGCGCACCCGTTCCCCTACATCAGCGGGCTGAGCCTCAACCTCGCGGTGACGGTGCAGGACGCGACCACCGGCGGTGAGCATTTCGCCCGCGTCAAGGTCCCCGACAATGTCGACCGGTTCGTGCGGGTGCGCCGCACCGATTCCGGTTCCGGTGCGGTGGCAGCGTTCCTGCCGATGGAGGCGCTCATCGCCGCGCACCTCGATCAGCTGTTCCCGGGGATGCGGGTGGTCGAGCACCACTCGTTCCGCATCACCCGCAACGCCGACTTCGAGGTCGACGAGGATCGCGACGAAGACCTGCTACAAGCCCTCGAACGAGAACTGGCCCGGCGCCGGTTCGGTTCGCCGGTGCGGCTCGAGGTCTCCGACGACATGACCGAGCACATGCTCGAGCTGCTGCTGCGCGAATTGGAGGTCGACCCCGGCGACGTCATCCAGGTGCCGGGGTTGCTGGATCTGTCGTGCCTGTGGCAGGTGTACGGGGTGGATCGGCCCGGCCTCAAGGACGCGCCCTATGTGCCCGCCACCCCGCCCGCGTTCGGCGAGCGGGAGACCCCGCGCAATGTCTTCGCCGCCCTGCGCGAAGGCGACGTGCTGGTACACCACCCCTACGATTCGTTCTCCACCAGCGTGCAGCGGTTCATCGAACAGGCCGCCGCCGACCCGCAGGTGCTGGCGATCAAGCAGACCCTCTACCGCACCTCCGGCGATTCGCCGATCGTCAACGCGCTCATCGACGCCGCCGAGGCAGGCAAGCAGGTCGTCGCTCTGGTCGAGATCAAGGCCCGCTTCGACGAGCAGGCCAACATCAAATGGGCCAGGACGCTGGAGCAGGCCGGCGTGCACGTGGTCTACGGCCTCATCGGCCTCAAGACCCATTGCAAGACCTGCCTGGTGGTCCGCCGGGAAGGCGCAACCATCCGCCGCTACTGCCATATCGGCACCGGCAACTACAACCCGAAGACCGCCAGGCTCTACGAGGACGTCGGGTTGCTCACCGCCGCACCGGAAATCGGCGCCGACCTGACCGATCTGTTCAACTCGCTGACCGGCTATTCGCGCAAGTCCGATTACCGCAATATTCTCGTCGCGCCGACGGGTGTGCGCGCCGGAATCATCGAACGGATCCAGCGTGAGATCGAACTGGCCAACAGCGGGCAGCCCGGTCGAATCCGACTGAAGGCCAATGCGATCGTCGACGAACAGGTCATCGACGCGCTGTATCGCGCATCGCAGGCCGGGGTGCCGGTGCAGGTCGTGGTGCGCGGAATCTGCGGGCTGCGCCCCGGTGTGCCGGGAATGAGCGACAACATCGAGGTGCGTTCGATTCTCGGCCGGTTCCTCGAGCATTCCCGGATCATGCATTTCCAGGCCCAGGACGAGTACTGGATCGGCAGCGCCGACATGATGCACCGCAATCTGGACCGCCGGGTGGAAGTCATGGCACAGGTGAAGGATCCGAAACTGCGCGACCGGCTCGGTTCGGTGTTCGACTCGGCGCTCGATCCGATGACCAGGTGCTGGGTGTTGCAACCGGATGGCAGCTGGCAGGCCTGGCCCGAGCGCAGCGGCACCGACGGGGCGCAGGTCCGCGATCACCAGGCGTATCTGATGCGATTGCGGCGGCCGGATCAGCAGTGAGCGCGACGACCGGTTTCGCCACCAATGGTGGGTTGTTCCGGGATTCCCGGATGCAGGCCAATATCCACGCCGCCGGTGCCGTCGTCTGGCGTCACGCGCCCGACGGATCCGGTGCGGTCGAGATCGCGGTGATCCACCGCCCCAAATATCAGGATTGGTCGCTACCGAAAGGCAAACTCGATCCCGGCGAGACTCCGGTGCTCGCCGCGGTGCGTGAAGTCGCCGAGGAGACGGGGCTGCGCTGCCGCTTGGGCCGCTATCTCGGCCACGTCACCTATCCGGTACCAGGGCATCGCAAGCTCAAGCGGGTCTATTACTGGGCCGCCGAGGTGATCGCCGGCGCCTTCGACGCCAATGCCGAGGTCGACGAGTTGGTCTGGCTGCGGCTGGATCAGGTGATGGATGAGCTGTCGTATCCGATGGATCGGCAGGTCGTGCGCGCATTCACCCGGCTACCCGCGGCAACGAGCACGCTACTGCTGGTCCGGCACGCGAAAGCCGGGCGCCGCGACCGGTTCAACGGTCCCGACGATCAACGACCGCTCGAACGGGCCGGACGCAAACAATCGCAGGCTCTCGTGCCGAATTTGCTCGCATTCGGTGCCGATGAGATCTATTCCGCCGATCCATTGCGCTGCGTGCAGACGATGCAGCCGCTGGCCGAGAAATTGGGCGTGGAGATCGGAATCGAACCGCTGCTGTCGGAATCCGGTTATGCTGCCGCGCCGGACCAGGCGCGTGAACGGGCCCGCGAGCTGGTCTCCGATACCGCCGTGCGGGTGCTGTGCAGCCAGGGGGCGGTCATTCCGGATCTGATGAGCTGGTGGGCCGAACGCGACGGTGTGACGCTGCCACCGGCCCGCAATCGCAAGGGCAGCGTGTGGGTCCTGTCGTTCGTCGATCGCCGGCTGGTGGCCGCCGATCACCTCGACCGGTCACTGTCGATCGATGTGGGGCCAAGCGCCCCCGAATGAGCCACACGGCCGGTGCGGGACACGACGAACGGCCCCGGGGATCTCCCGGGGCCGTTTCGCGTTCGGTAACGCGGGTGGAGGTATCCACCCGGTGGACTGGCGTCCGCGCGCGACGGGCTGAGTTACGCGCCTGACGTCGGATCAGCGTGCGCGGCGGGCCGGAGCCTTCTTCGCCGCGGTCTTCTTGGCGGTGGTCTTCTTGGCCGCCGTCGTCGTCTTCTTGGCGGCGGGAGCCTTCTTGGCGGCGGTCTTCTTCGCGACCGTCGTCTTCTTGGCCGGCGCCTTCTTGGCCGCCGTTGTGGTCTTCTTGGCGGCGGGTGCCTTCTTCGCGGCCGTCTTCGTGGCCGTTGTCTTGCGCGCGGTGGTCTTGGCCGGCGCCTTGGTGGCTGCCTTACGAGCCGTGGTCTTCGCCGGCGCCTTGGTGGCCGCCTTCTTGGCCGCGGTCTTCTTGGCAGCGGTCTTCTTCGCAGCCGTTTTCTTGGCCGCGACCGGCGCATTCACACCGCGTTTCACCGCGGGCCCGGTAGCCGCCAGCTTTTGCTTTCCGGCAATGACGGCCTTGAACTGGGCACCGGGACGGAACGCGGGCACCGAAGTGGGCTTCACCTTGACGGTTTCGCCGGTGCGCGGGTTCCGCGCGACACGGGCCGCGCGCTTGCGCTGTTCGAATACTCCGAATCCGGTGATGGTGACGCTTTGACCTTTGTGCACCGCGCGCACGATGGTGTCGACCACATGCTCGACTGCCGCGGTGGCCGTGCGCCTGTCAGTACCCAACTTTTCGGTCAGAACGTCGATCAGTTCCGCCTTGTTCATTGAATCCTCCGCAGACTAATGGCCCGTCGTCGGACCGACTAGGTACCACGGTAAACCCACTTTGGGCAAGAGTCTATGTGCCACGCCAAAATTCATGTGGTTTAGCACACGTACAGCTACCGCCCCGGTCGGCGCCCAGCTAACCGCCGCAGGTGATTACGTCTGCGAAATATGCGCCGGAAGGGTTGTGGGTTTCCAACTTGGCCTTGCCTTTTCGAACTCGGCGATCTGCTCGCTGCGCCGCAGCGTCAGCCCGATGTCGTCCAAACCTTCCAGCAGACGCCACCTGGTGTAGTCATCAATATCGAACGGCAACACGATGGTTCCTGCCGTCACCGTGCGCGCCTCGAGGTCCACAACCAATTCCAGTCCGGGCTGTTCCTCGAGCAACTTCCAGAGCATTTCGACATCGTTCTGTGACATCTGCGCGGCCAGCAGACCGCCCTTGCCCGCATTGCCGCGGAAGATGTCGGCGAAACGGGAGGAGATGACCACTCGAAAGCCGTAGTCCGACAGCGCCCATACCGCGTGCTCACGGGAGGATCCGGTACCGAAATCCGGGCCGGCAACCAGCACACTGCCCCGATTGAAGGGTTCGGTGTTCAGAATGAAGTCCGGATCCGTTCGCCAGGCCGCGAAGAGTCCGTCCTCGAATCCGGTTCGGCTGACCCGCTTCAGATAGACCGCCGGGATGATCTGATCGGTATCGACATTGGATCGGCGCAGCGGAACCCCGATCCCCTTGTGCACGGTGAAGGCTTGCATCTGATTCTCCTGAGTCTGATTCGGCTTCGACGGGGGCGACTTACTGGCGGGTCAGTCCAGATCCGCAGGCGAGGACAGCGTTCCGCGCACCGCCGTGGCGGCGGCGACCAGCGGCGACACCAGGTGGGTCCGGCCGCCCTTACCCTGCCTGCCCTCGAAGTTCCGGTTCGAGGTCGACGCGCAGCGCTGGCCGGGTGCGAGCTGATCGGGATTCATTCCCAGGCACATCGAACATCCGGCCTGGCGCCATTCCGCGCCGGCGGCGGTGAAAATCTCGCCGAGTCCTTCTTTTTCCGCCTGCGCTCGCACCCGCATAGAACCCGGTACGACCATCATTCGGACGCCGTCGGCCACCTTACGGCCCTTCAAAACCTCGGCCACCGCCCGCAAATCCTCGATCCGGCCGTTGGTGCAGGATCCGACGAAAACGGTGTCGATGGCGACCTCACGAAGCGGGGTACCCGGAGCCAAATCCATGTATCGGAGTGCCTTCTCCGCGGACTCACGGGCCGATTCATCGGCGATCTGGGCGGGGTCGGGAACCCGGTCGCCCAGTGGCGCGCCCTGACCGGGGTTGGTGCCCCAGGTGACGAACGGGGTCAGCGTGGCGGCGTCGATGTGCACCTCGGCGTCGAAAACCGCGTCCTCGTCGGTCTTCAGCGCCTCCCAGGCGGCCACCGCGGCGTCCCAGTCGGCCCCCTGCGGCGCGTGCGGGCGGCCTTTGAGGAATTCGTAGGTCGTCTCGTCCGGAGCGATCATGCCGGCCCGTGCGCCCGCCTCGATGGACATGTTGCAGATGGTCATCCGGGCTTCCATCGACATGTTCCTGATGGCCTCGCCGCGATATTCCAGCACATAGCCCTGGCCACCGCCGGTGCCGATCTGCGCGATCACGGCCAGGATCAGGTCCTTGCTCGTCACGCCGGGCGCCAGCGTGCCGTCGACGGTGATGGCCATCGTTTTGAACGGCCGCAGCGACAATGTCTGGGTGGCCAGCACATGTTCGACCTCGCTGGTGCCGATTCCCATGGCCAGCGCACCGAAAGCACCGTGGGTGGAGGTATGGCTGTCGCCGCACACCACCGTCATTCCCGGCTGGGTCAATCCCAGCTGCGGGCCGACCACGTGCACGATGCCTTGATCGAGATCGCCCATCGGATGCAGGCGTACCCCGAATTCCGCGCAATTACGCCGCAGTGTTTCCACCTGGGTGCGCGAGACCGGATCGGCGATCGGTTTATCGATATCGATGGTCGGGACGTTGTGGTCCTCGGTCGCGATGGTGAGGTCGGGCCTGCGCACCTGGCGTCCTGCTGCGCGCAGTCCGTCGAAAGCCTGCGGGCTGGTGACTTCGTGCACCAGGTGCAGGTCGATGTAGATCAGGTCGGGTTCACGCGCGGCGCCTTCACCTTCACCACGGGCGACGACGTGCTGTTCCCATACCTTCTCGGCCAGCGTGCGTGCCATGTATCGATCACCTTTCGGGCTGGCATCCGGAGCGCCGCTCTGGGCTGTCGGCGGCGGATGCGCGACATGAGGGAAATTCGCATTCGGCGATCCCGAGATCCCCGGGAATCCCGGTACCTGGAACCCGAGGCTAGGAATCTCAGCATGCGAGACGCTAATATCGTTCTATGAGACAGCATAGCGGTATCGGCGTCCTGGACAAAGCGGTGGCCGTGTTGTATGCGGTGGCCGAGCAACCGTGCGGCCTCAACGAACTGTGCGAACGCACCGGACTGCCCCGCGCCACCGCCCACCGGCTGGCCGTCGGCCTGGAGGTGCACCGACTGCTGAGCAGGGACAACAGCGGTTCCTGGCGGGCCGGTCCGGCGCTGGCCGAGCTGGCCGCGGGCGCCAGCGATCCGCTGCACGACGCCGCCTCGGCCATCCTGCCGCGGTTGCGCGAGATCACCGGCGAGAGCGTGCAACTGTACTGCCGCGATGGCAATGCCCGGGTGTGCGTCGCCGCACTGGAGCCGCCGGCCGGCCTGCGCGACACCGTTCCCATCGGCGCCCGGCTACCGCTCACCGCCGGTTCGGCGGCGAAGGTTCTGGTCGCGTGGGCGGATCCGGAACTACAACGATCCATCCTCGCCGACGCCGTCTACAGCGAACGCGCGCTGGCCGAGGTCCGCAAGCGCGGCTGGGCGCAGAGCGCGGCCGAACGGGCCAGCGGGGTGGCCAGTGTGTCGGCGCCGGTGCGCGATCCCGGCGGGGCCGTGGTGGCCGCGGTGTCGGTATCCGGGCCGATCGATCGCATGGGACGCAGGCCGGGCGCCCGCTGGGCGGCGGATCTGGTGGCCGCGGCCGACGCCCTGCACAAGCGGCTCTGACCCGGATCGAGCACCGCGGGCACGGCTCCGCCCTACCCGAGGGCACCCGCCCTCACTACAGTCGTGCCATGGGAGTCAACCAACGGTCGCAGATCGTCATGTCCGACAGCGAGATCACCGATTTCTTGACGCGCAGCCGCGTCGCCACACTCGCCACCCTCGGCGCGAGCGGCGCACCACATCTGACCGCGATGTGGTACGCGCTGATCGATGCCCCCGACGGCGGCCTGCCGGAGTTGTGGTTCGAGACCAAAGCCAAGTCGCAGAAGGCGGTGAACATGCGCCGCGATCCGCGGGTGACCTGCATGGTGGAGGCCGGCCAGACCTATGACACGTTGCGCGGTGTGTCGATCGAGGGCCGTGCGGAGATCATCGATGATCCGGAGAAGCTGTTCGCGGTCGGTGTGAGCGTCTGGGAGCGTTATACGGGCCCGTACAGCGAGGAGATGCGCCCGTTCGTGGAGACGATGCTCAACAAGCGGGTGGCGGTGCGTGTGGTCGCCGACCGTATCCGTAGCTGGGATCACCGCAAGCTCGGCCTGCCCGAAATGCCCCTCGGCGGAACCACCGCGCACGCGCTGGATGACTGAATCGGTGCGCTGACTCGTTCGGGCAACGGGTTAATCCACCTGACAGGACCGCCGCGGCGGGCTAGCGTCGAGATGTTCGAGACGTTTCGGCCGGGCACCGCACCGCTCGCCGGGCGCGGCCTCGGCCCGACCACAAGGAGCACACCATGTCGGAATCGAGTGGTTCCCATAGCAGCGCCGACGAAGTGAAGCGCAAATTCCGGGAGGCACTGGAACGCAAGAACGAGCATCACGCCCAGTCCGCCGCCCACCTGGACGGCCACTCCAAGGCAACCGCCCCCCACGGCAACGCCAGCCACAAACGCGAGTTCCGCCGCAAGAGCGGATAGGAAACCAGCCGCCGGCCTGGTAGGGGAACCAACCAGGCCGGTCGGCGAGGCAGGCACCACCCCGGGAGGGGGTCAGTAAGGGGTCCGGGGGCGAAGCCCTCCGGGCGGGGCGTGGGGGTTGCACCCCCACAAAACACGCGAAGCAGAAAAGGCTCACGCTCTTTGTGAGCGTGAGCCTTCCATTCTGCGTAGCCCCGACGGGATTCGAACCCGCGCTACCGCCTTGAGAGGGCGGCGTCCTAGGCCGCTAGACGACGGGGCCAGGACTTGGATCAACCTCTGGCTGAGGTGTATCCGGGTGATCTTTCGATCGGTCTGATCTCTCGATCAGGCTCGGCAAGCTTAACCGGCCGAGGCGTGGCGACCAAATCGCCTGGATGAGCGTCCGGCGGACCTGCTCGCCGTCGCGAGAGGATTCTTCTCTAACCCTGTGGGGCGTGAGTCGAAGCTGGAGCTTTCTCCGCTGGGGTACCAGGACTCGAACCTAGAATGGCTGAACCAGAATCAGCTGTGTTGCCAATTACACCATACCCCAATGACCAGTGCGTTCGACCTCGTGTCTGGGTGACTCCGAGGCCGTGTTCCGGCCGAGAAGAAGAGTACCAAACGAGTGCCGGGTGACTACAAATCGCCTGGTCAAAGCCGCATTTTCGAGCAGTGGACGGCTGTTGCGCGCGCAGCCGCCCACTGCTTGGGCTCCGGCTCAGCCGGCCTGGGTCTGCGCCCGCGCCGCCCGCAGCCGGGCCATGGTGCGGTCACGGCCGAGCAATTCCAGCGATTCGTAGAGCGGCGGGCTGATGTGCGAACCCGTCACTGCGACGCGTACCGGCGCGAAGGCTTTACGCGGTTTGAGCCCCATATCGTCGATCAGCGCGGTTTTCAGCGCCTCCTCGATAGCGGAGGTGGTCCACGTGGTCAGCGAGTCCAGTGCGGCAATGGCAGCGTCCACGACCGGTGCCGCGTCGGCGCCGAGATTCTTGGCGGCCGCGGCGGGGTCGATGGCGAACTGTTCGTCGGGTGCGAACAGGAATCGCAGCAGATCCCACGCGTCGGCCAGTACGACAATCCTGGTCTGCACCAGTTCGGCGGCGGCGGCAAACGTCTTTTCGTCGATTTCGGCGCCGATATGCCCGTGTTCGGTAAGGTACTCGCGCAAACGGTGAGTGAAATCGCCCACGTCCAGCAAACGGATGTGCTCGGCGTTGAGCGCGTCGGCCTTCTTCTGGTCGAAACGGGCCGGATTCGAATTCACTTTCGAAATGTCGAAGGCGGCGACCATGTCCGACATCGAGAACACGTCGTGATCATCGGCGATGCTCCAGCCGAGCAACGCCAGATAATTCAGCAAACCCTCGGGGATGAAGCCACGGTCGCGGTGAGCGAACAGGTCCGACTCGGGATCGCGTTTGGACAGTTTCTTGTTTCCCGGACCCATCACGAATGGCAGATGACCGAACTCCGGGGTGAATTCCGCGACCCCGATCCGCTGCAACGCGGCATAGAGCGCGAGCTGGCGCGGCGTCGAGGAGAGCAGGTCCTCACCGCGCAGCACGTGGGTGATGCGCATCATCGCGTCGTCGACCGGATTGACCAGGGTGTAGAGCGGGGCGCCGTTACCGCGGGTCAGCGCGAAGTCCGGCACGGTACCCGCCTTGAAGGTGGTTTCGCCACGCACCAGGTCGGTCCAGGTGAGGTCGGTGTCGGGCATGCGCAACCGCACCACGGGCGCCCGACCCTCGGCCCGGAAGGCCGCGATCTGCTCGGGGGTGAGATCGCGGTCGAAGTTGTCGTAGCCGAGTTTGGGATCGCGGCCCGCGGCGAGGTGGCGCGCCTCGACTTCTTCGGGGGTGGAGAAGGACTCGTAGGCCTCCCCCGCCTCCAGCAATCGCCGCACCACGTCCAGGTGCAGATCACGGCGCTCGGATTGCCGGTAGGGCCCGTACGGTCCGCCGACTTCGGGTCCCTCGTCCCAGGTGAGTCCGAGCCAGCGCAGCGCATCGATGATCGCGCGGTAGGACTCTTCCGAATCGCGTGCCGCATCGGTGTCTTCGATCCGGAAGACGAAAGCGCCACCGTGATGGCGGGCGTAGGCCCAGTTGAACAACGCCGTCCGAATCAGGCCGACGTGGGGCGTCCCGGTGGGCGACGGGCAGAATCGGACCCGTACTTCAGTCATGGCTCTCTTTCGATCAGCGTTTGGCGGCAACAGGATTGGTCAGCGTGCCGATGCCGGACACAGTGACGGAGACGTTCTGCCCCGCGGTCATCGGGCCGACGCCCTCGGGGGTTCCGGTCAGGATGACATCGCCGGGCAGCAGCGTCATCACGGTGGTCACCCATTCGATGAGCTTCGGAATATCGTGCAGCAGAAGCGAAGTGCGGCTGCGCTGGCGCACCTCGCCGTCGAGTTCGGTGACGATCTCCAGATCCGAGGGGTCGAGCTGGGTTTCGATCCAGGGGCCGAGCGGGCAGAAGGTGTCGTAGCCCTTGGCCCGCGTCCATTGCCCGTCGTGGCGCTGCTGATCGCGGGCGGTGACGTCGTTGGCGACGGTGTAGCCGAGGATCACATCGAGCGCGCGGGCGGCCGGCACATCCTTGCACGGGCGGCCGATGACGATGGCCAGTTCGCCCTCGTAGTCGACCTGAGAGGAGCTGGGCGGCAGGATGATCGACGCGTTCGGCCCGATGATCGAGGTGCTCGGCTTCATGAAGATGACCGGGTCGGCGGGCGCCTCGCCACCCATTTCGGCGGCGTGCGCGGCGTAGTTCTTGCCGATGCAGATCACCTTGCTGGCCAGGATCGGAGCGAGCAGTCGCACATCGGCCAGCGGCCAGCTGCGCCCGGTGAACGTCGGCGTGCCGAAGGGGTGTTCGGCGATCTCCTTGGCGACGCTGTCGCCACCGTCGCCTTCGATGCTGACGAAGGCGACTCCATCCGGACTGGCAACTCGACCTAGACGCATGGTCGGAGTCTATCGACCCGGCTCCACCTGCTCGAACGCGGCGGGTGGCGCTGCCCGGCGGGTGGGCCGCGTCGCGTGCGGACAGCACCGTAGCCGAGGTGGCCATGTTCACATCTGCCCAGCGTTCGCCCGGGCAGATGTGAGCCGTCAGACACCGTTCGGTGGTTCAGCGGCCCCGGGCGCCGGGTGTACGGTAGCGACAGCTGTTCACTTCATGAGATCAGTATTCCATATAGTGAGATTCGAGAGGTGGGCAACCGATGTCCGTGCACGCTCCCACAGCGACCACACCGCAGGTCGACGCGTTTCGACGGTGGACGATGCTCGGTCTCGGCGTTTTCGCCCAAGCCTCCAGCGCGGTGTTCGTCCATGGCGTCCCGTTTCTGCTGCCCGCACTGTCCGATCGTGGAATGCCGTTGGCGACGGCCGGGCTGCTGGTGGCCATGCCAACCGTCGGTTTGGTCTGCACATTGATCGCGTGGGGGTATGTGGTCGACCGGATCGGCGAACGCAAGGTGCTGGTCGCCGGGCCACTGCTGATGTTCGTCGCGGGTGCGGCGGCCGCGACGGCGTCGAGCTATCCGGCGCTGGGCGTGCTGCTGTTCCTCGGCGGCGTCGGCGCCGCGAGCACCAATGGCGCCAGCGGCCGGGTGATCGTCGGCTGGTTCCCGCCGCACCGGCGCGGACTGGCCATGGGGATCCGGCAGACCGCGCAGCCGTTGGGCGTCGGTGTCGGTGCGGTGGCGATTCCCTTGGTCGCCGGCGCGCACGGTGTGGCCGCGGCGATCCTGGTGCCGGCGTCGATGGCCGCTGTTGCCGCGGTGGGCTGTCTGGCCGGCATCGTCGATCCGCCACGGCCGAAGGGCTCGGCAGCCGACCGGGCCAACCCCTATCGGGGCAGCACGACCCTGCTGCGCATCCACGCGGTCTCGGTGTTGCTGGTGTTCCCGCAGGCGACGGTGTGGACCTTCGCCTTGCTGTGGCTGCATCGCGATATCGGCTGGTCGCTACCGGTAGCCGGGGCACTGGTCACCGCGACCCAACTGCTGGGAGCGGCCGGCCGGATCGGTGCGGGCGCATGGTCGGATCGAGTCGGTAGCCGGTTGGGGCCACTGCGCTCGGTCGCGATCGCCGCGGTCCTCACGATGGCCGCACTGGCTCTGGCCGCGTGGGCACAGTGGTGGTGGCTGGCCATTCCCCTGCTGGTGATCGCCTCGGTCGTCACGGTCTCCGACAACGGCCTCGCCTTCACTGCGGTCGCCGAGATCGCGGGTCCGTATTGGAGTGGGCGCGGACTCGGCATCCAGAACACCGGGCAGAACCTGGTGCTGGCGATCGTGCCGCCGGTCTTCGGCGCGCTGATCACCCATGCCGGATTCCCGGCGACCTATCTGGCGGCCGCCGCGCTCGCCGTCATCGCGATCCCGTTGGTACCCAAGGACGCCGCGCCACGCTGAATGCTCCGCGATGTCTCGGCCGCATAGGCAGCCGTGCGTCCGGATTCTCGTGCGCCACTAGACCCGCTCTGGTTCCGCTGCACTGGCGACGTCTGTGAGCCATGCGGCAACGAGACCACCGGCGACAACCCCCGGTGGACGAACTCGCGAGCGTCACCGCTCAGCGGCAAGGCCCCGCGCTCGAAAAGAGCGCGGGGCCTTGCCGATCCCAGGACTCAGACCGAGGCGGCGATCCGGTCGCCGATCTCCACGGTCGAGGCCGCACCGCTGCGCGAGGCCAGATCCTTGGCGACCGCGGCCTCCACCCGTGCCGCGGCTTCGGTGTCGCCCAGGTGGTTCAGCAGCAGCGACAGCGACAGGATCGCCGCCGTCGGGTCGGCCTTGGACTGCCCGGCGATATCGGGGGCACTGCCGTGCACCGGTTCGAACATGCTCGGGTTGGTGCCGGAGGCATCGATATTGCCGCTGGCGGCCAGGCCGATACCACCGCTGACCGCAGCCGCGAGGTCGGTGATGATGTCGCCGAACAGGTTGTCGGTGACGATCACATCGAAGCGGCCCGGATCGTTGACCATATGGATGGTGGCGGCGTCGATGTGCTGGTAGGCCACCTCCACGTCGGCGAATTCGGCGCCCACCTCGTCGACGGTGCGCTGCCACAGCGATCCGGCGAAGCTCAGCACATTGGTCTTGTGCACCAGGGTCAGATGCTTGCGGCGCTGCTGTGCGGTGGCGAAGGCGTAGCGCACGACCCGCTCGATGCCGAATCGAGTGTTGGTGCTGACCTCGGTGGCCACCTCGTGGGGCGTGTCGACGCGGATCGCGCCGCCGGTGCCGGTGTAGGGGCCCTCGGTGCCTTCGCGCACGACGACGAAGTCGATGTCGGGGTTACCGGCGAGCGGGCTGGTGACGCCGGGGAACAGCTTCGACGGCCGCAGGTTCACGTGGTGGTCGAGCGCGAACCGGGTGTGCAGCAGCAAGCCGCGCTCGAGCACGCCGCTGGGCACCGACGGGTCGCCGATCGCGCCGAGCAGGATCGCGTCGTGCTGCTTCAGTTCCGGCAGCACCGATTCGGGCAGGATCTCGCCGGTGCGGTGGTACCGCTTGGCACCCAGGTCGTACTCGGTCTTCTCGACTCCCGGCGACACCACGTCGAGCACCTTGAGGGCTTCGGCGATGACCTCGGGACCGATACCGTCGCCCGGGATGACAGCGAGTTTCATGAAAGCAGTGCTCCGTTTCCGATGATGGCGCCCGTGAACATCGCAACGATAGCCGGTGCCCGGAACCCGGCCGCGACCAGGGCGAACTCTCCCGGAGAGTGGGATAGCGGCACGGCGAACGACCGAGCCCCGCTCCATTCGGAACGGGGCTCGGTGGCTATTCGGATGGGGTGAACCCGAAGGCTCAGAACAGGTCGACCTGAACGACCTTGGTGGCGCCGACGGATTCGCCGATCGCGGCCTGCACCTCGGCGGGCACTTCCTTGCCGACCCGCAGCATCACGGTGGCGCCTTCCTTGTCGACGTCCTGGGTCAGCTGCGCGGCCAGGATGTCGATCTCGGCCTCGCCGAGCTTCATGCCGATCTTGCCCAGCGCGCCCGGCTTGTCCTCGTAGTTGAGCACGGCCAGGTTCAGGCCCTCGGCGCGCATGTCGTAGTTGCGGCCGTTGATGTTGACGATCTTCTCCACCTGAGCCGGCTCGGTCAGCGTGCCGGCCACGTTCAGGGTGCGGCCGTCGCCGAACACCGCGCGCAGGTCGACGACGCTGCGGTGGCTGGGGCTCTCCGAGACCGTGGTGACCTCGGTGCTGATCCCACGCTCCTGTGCCAGCGCGGGCGCGTTGACGAAGGTGACCTGGTCCTCGACGTGTGCGGAGAAGATGCCGCGCAGCGCCGACAGTTCCAGCACGCCGACTTCGCTGGCAGCCAGCTCGCCGCGGACCTGGATCTCCACGCTCACCGGCAGTTCGTCGGCCAGCGCGCCGAGCAGCACACCCTGCTTGCGCACGATGTCGAGCCACGGGGCCACCTCGTCGCCGACGACGCCGCCGGTGACGTTCACCGCGCCGGGCACGAACTCACCGGCCAGCGCCAGCAGCACCGACTTGGCGACATCGGTGCCCGCGCGGTCCTGGGCCTCGGTGGTGGAGGCGCCCAGGTGCGGGGTCACCACGACCTGCGGCAGGTCGAACAGCGGGCTGTCGGTGCACGGCTCGGTCTCGAAGACGTCGAGGCCCGCGGCGCGCACGTGGCCGGACTTGATGGCGTCGGCCAGGGCCTGCTCGTCGATCAGACCACCGCGGGCGGCGTTGACGATGATGACGCCCGGCTTGGTCAGCGCGAGCTTCTCCTTGCTCAGCAGACCCTTGGTCTCCGGGGTCTTCGGCAAGTGCACCGAGATCAGGTCGGCGCGGCCGAGCAGCTCCTCCAGGGTGACCAGCTCGATGCCCAGCTGGGCGGCGCGAGCCGGGGAGACGTAGGGGTCGTAGGCGATGACGTGGGTTTCGAAGGCGGCCAGACGCGCGGCGAACAGCTGGCCGATGCGGCCGAGGCCCACGACGCCGACGGTCTTGCCGAAGATCTCGACACCATTGAACTTGCTGCGCTGCCAGGTGCGCTCGCGCAGGGTGGCGTCGGCGGCGGGCACCTGACGGGCCGCGGCGAGCAGCAGCGTGACGGCGTGCTCGGCGGCGGTGTGGATGTTGGAGGTCGGCGCGTTGACGACCATGACGCCGCGTTCGGTGGCGGCGGGCACGTCGACGTTGTCGAGGCCGACGCCGGCCCGGGCGACGATCTTCAGGTTCTTACCGGCTTCCAGCACTTCGGCGTCGACCGTGGTGGCCGAGCGCACCAGCAGCGCGTCGGCCTCCGGAACGGCGGCCAGCAGCGCCGGACGGTCGGGACCGTCGACCCAGCGGACCTCGACACCGTCACCGAGCGCGTCGACGGTCGACTGGGCGAGCTTGTCGGCGATCAGAACTACAGGACGGCCTGCTTGGCTCACTGTGGGTTACTCCTGGGGAAGAAAAGGGGGTCGGCAGTTACCGGGGACCAGCTTAGTTGGCGTGATTTCCGCATGACCTACCGCCTGGTAGGCGGCCGTCCTCAGTCGGCGACCCGCGGTCCGCGGTGGTGTTCTTCCCCCGGACACGGACCTGCCCCGGCCACAACGAGGAAGGCCGGGGCAGGAGTCAGGTCGCGTCCGCGACCGCAGCGTGTGATCAGCCGCCGAACGAGCCCGTCCACAGGGTGTTCACCAGGCCGTGCAGGGCCGCACCCAGGGTGTCGAAAAGACCGTTCACAGCGGCGCTACCGGTGTCGATGATAACGGGGATCATGAAATTACCTCTCGTCGGAATTCATTCCAGTCGAACTGGCTGACACACGGTCCATCGAGGCGCGCACGGAATGGGTTACGGAAAATCACTAGTTAGTGACGCAAGCCACATTCGATGCGATCCCGTGAGCCAGCTCGCGCCGATACAGGCCCCCTATCAGCGCAAACGACCGGAACCCGCAGGTCACGGGTCGATTACGGCGCCTACCCATGACGCGCCGTGGATAAACTGAGAAATTGCTTAACGTGGCGCCCACAATGTCATGGGCAATTCGCGAAAATCGGCCGCTGTGCTGCCTCCTGGTCGCAGTACGGCTGGGGCCCGACAAATTAAGCGGATTGTTATTCGGGGAATTCCTTTGTCACTGCCACATCCGCCGCGGCGGCCGCAGTGCTCCGATCCGGGCTGCCGTGCACCGGCTTCAGTGTCCGTGGGATGCGCACGCTGCGAATCGGGCTCGTCGCCGCCGAACGATGCAGACTTGTGTGACGGCTCGGGCAGTCGTGCGCCGACATTCCGAATCCGCAGGGCCGGCAGCGAACCTCTCACCCGGCGCATGCGTCCCCTCGCCGATAAGGTGAGCGGCGGATTCCACCCTCGCCCCAGGAGCCGCCGTGCCCCGCCAACCGTCGAACCAGCCGAGCCAGCAACGACTGCACAGACGCCTGGGCCTCGCCGATGCGGTCATGATCGGCCTGGGCGCCATGCTCGGCGCCGGCATTTTCGCCGCGTTGGCCCCGGCCGCGAACGCCGCGGGAAGCGGGCTGCTGCTCGGGCTCGGCGTGGCCGCGGTGGTCGCGTACTGCAATGCGACGTCCTCGGCCCGGCTGGCCGCGCGCTATCCCGACTCCGGCGGCACCTACGTCTACGGCCGCGAAAGGCTCGGCCCGTTCTGGGGTTATCTGGCGGGCTGGAGTTTCGTGGTCGGCAAGACCGCCTCGTGTGCAGCCATGGCGTTGACGGTCGGGGTGTATCTCTGGCCGGGTCATGCGCATGCGGTGGCGGTCGCCGCGGTGGTCGCCTTGACGACGGTGAACTATCTCGGCGTCCAGAAGTCGGCGCTGCTGACCAGGGTGATCGTTGCCGTCGTCCTCGCGGTCCTGGCGGCGGTGGTCGTCAGTGCCACGACTTCGCCCGAGGCGGATCCCGGCCGCTTGGCATTCGGATCCGACATCACGCTGCTCGGCGTCCTCCAGGCCGCCGGTCTGCTGTTCTTCGCATTCGCCGGCTATGCCCGCATCGCCACCCTCGGCGAGGAGGTGCGCGATCCCGCCCGCACCATTCCGCGCGCCGTCCCGATCGCCTTGGGTATCACCTTGGTGGTCTACGCGGCCGTGGCCGTCGCCTCGCTGCTGGCACTCGGACCGCACCGCCTGGCCGAATCCACCGCGCCGCTGGCGAGTGCGGTCCAGGCCGCGGGCGCCGACTGGCTGTCCCCCATCGTCCGGGCCGGTGCCGCGGTCGCCGCGCTCGGTTCGCTGCTGGCATTGATCCTCGGCGTCTCCCGCACCACCCTCGCCATGGCCCGCGACCATCACCTGCCCCGCACCCTCGCCGCAGTCCATCCGCGCACCGGCGTCCCGCACCACGCCGAAATCGCCGTCGGCGCCGTCGTCGCCCTCGCCGCCGCCACCGCCGATCTGCGCGCCGCCATCGGCTTCTCCTCCTTCGGCGTCCTGCTCTACTACGCCGTCGCCAACGCCTCCG
>NZ_BAFY01000176.1 GCF_000308555.1 Nocardia cyriacigeorgica NBRC 100375
CCTGCTGAGCCAGCGCGGCACTGGCGGCGTCCAGTTCGGACTGCACGGTGATCTGCTGTTCGCGGGCGTATGCCTCTTTGCTCTGCTGGCTTTCCAGCTCGCGACGCCTGGTCACCAGGTCGTCGGCGGCCAGGCGCAGCCGGGCATCGCGCAGGTCGGCCTGCACGGTCTGGGCGCGGCGGGCGACCTCGGCCTGCCTGCCGAGCGGTTTGAGCTGACGGCGTAGCTCGGTGGTGAGGTCGGTGAGCCGGGCCAGATTGGCCTGCATGGCGTCGAGCTTGCGGACCGCCTTTTCCTTGCGTTTGCGGTGCTTGAGCACGCCGGCGGCTTCTTCGATGAACGCGCGACGGTCTTCCGGCCGTGATTCCAGGATCGCCGAGAGCTGGCCCTGCCCCACGATGACGTGCATTTCCCGGCCGATGCCGGAGTCACTGAGCAATTCCTGCACGTCCATCAACCGGCAAGAGCTGCCGTTGATCTCGTATTCACCGGCGCCGTCGCGAAACATCCGGCGGGTAATGGAGACCTCGGCGTAATCGATGGGCAGCGCACCGTCGGAATTGTCGATGGTCAGCGTGACCTCGGCGCGCCCGAGCGCGGCCCGGCCCGCGGTGCCGGCGAAGATGACGTCCTGCATCTTGCCGCCACGCAGGGCTTTGGCTCCCTGCTCGCCCATCACCCAGGTGAGCGCGTCGACGACGTTGGATTTCCCGGATCCGTTCGGCCCGACCACACAGGTGATCCCCGGCTCGAACCGCAGCGTCGTCGCGGACGCGAAGGACTTGAACCCCTTCAACGTCAAGCTCTTCAGATGCAAATCCGGCGACCTTTCCGTGTACTGCCGTGGAGAGCACTGGCCCGGCACCGCCCCGTCGTATCCGGCGACCAGTCATGGTAGCCGCCCGCGACGGGGCGCGGTCCACCCCAGGCTAATCACCGGCCGCCGAATCCCCGGCATTTCACCGGCGCCGCCGGGCCACCGAACCCGCAGTACAGCACACCGGCAGCATCCGCGCCCGGATCAGGCCGAACGGCAGAACCGCCCGGATTCGAATCCGGTGAGCGCGCGGAAGGCCAGCACCGCACCCCATGGCCCGATCACCCAGATCGGCCACGGGTAGGTGAATTCGCCGGCCGCCAGCGAGATGGTGCCCCAGATCACCAGCACCAGCACGCTGACCGACACCCAGGAGGCGGCTTCGATGCGCTGCCAGACCGGGATGCGCGGCCGCCGCGGCTCTTCGGTGCGCGGCTTCGGCAGTTTCGGCAGGTCCGAGAGCACGAGACCGAGATCGTCGCGGGTGGTGGTGGCCCACACCGTCGCCACCCGCTGGTCGTATTCGGCGAGGTCGAGCCGGCCGTCGGCGAGGTGCCTGCTCAGCAACTCCACGGTCTGGGCGCGCTCGGCGTCGGAAGCGCGGGTACCCGGCGAGATGTCCATAGCTGCTCCTAACGACAGGGCCCGCATGCGAACGATCGAGCCACATTCCACAGTGGAATACGAATCAAGGATGCGCCTTCCACAGTGGAATGTCAAGGGCTGCCTCGATGGCCCGTGATGTCAGCGGCGATCAGAGAATGGCGAAGGCGACGACCAGACCCAGCGCGAAATGCGCGGCCGCGACGATGAGCGCTTCGATGGCGAACCGGTCCGCGTGCATGACCGCACCGATGTCGATGCCGATCGCCTTCTCCACCACCCGTACCGAGACGATCTGCGCGATGATGCCGACCAGCCCGAAGACCGCCGCCGCGATCAAACCCTCCAGCAACCGGCCACCCGCGGAGAAGATCGCGAGCACCACGATGAACGCCATGCTGATCATGCCCGCCGCGGTGACAACGATGGCATTGGGCCGTCCGTCCGCCACCAGTGCCCGCAGCCGCCCGGGCGTGGTCAGGTCGATGCCGTAGAAACCGATCACCATCAGCACCAACCCGACGACGGCGTAGAGCAGGATGGCCCCCACGCCGTCCGCCAGCGAACTCCAGTAGCTCGAATCGAGGGCCAGAGCGGTCATCGTGATCCTTCCGAGGGACGTCGAATGGGGCGCGGTGCGCCCTCGCAATCTATTCGGTGATGATCCGATGGGGCACGAAGGCGGCGCCGTCGTCGGTGATCAGGCCCGCGGTCTCGCGGATACCCAGTCCCGCCGCGTCATCGCCGACCACCCAGGTGCCCAGCACCGGACGCATATCGTCGAAGACAGGCAGCGGATCGAGCAGCTGGTAGACGTAGCCTTCCTCGCCGTACACCCCGCCGGTGGCGGTTTCCAGCCCTGCGCCGACGATCGTCATATTCGCGCCTTCGCGGCCGAGCTTCGGTTTGCGGATGTATTCGGTGAGCTCATTGGGCTGATCGAGATAGGCGGGCAACAGGTTCGGGTGACCGGGATACATTTCCCACAGCACCGCGAGGATCGCCTTGTTACTGAGCAGCGTCTTCCACAGCGGTTCGATCCAGGCGGTCTCGGGCAGCGAATCGACCACTCGTTTACCGAATTCGTCGTCGAGCACCCATTCCCACGGATACAGCTTGAATATCGCCTCGATCGGCGCCTCGGCCAGATCCACGAACCGGTCCAGTTCGGTGTCCCAGCCGACTTCCTCGATGGGCAGCGCGATGGTGTCGAAACCGGCCTCGGCGGCGGTCTCCTGCATGTAGGCGGTGGTGACGTTGTCCTCGCCGGTGGCGTCGGCGCCGGACCAGGTGAAGTGCAGATGCGTGCCGGGCAGGCCGCTGCGCAGATCCGACCAGCGCTGCACCAGCTTCTCGTGCAGCGAATTCCATTGATCCCCACCGGGATAGCGGTCGGTGAGCCAATGCCACTGCACGATGGCCGCTTCCAGCAGCGAGGTCGGCGTGTCGGCGTTGTATTCGAGCAGCTTGGCCGGGCGGCGCGCGTCGTAACGCAGATCGAAACGGCCGTAGACGTACGGGTCGCCGCGACGCCAGGATTCGGCGATCGGCCCCCAACTCCATTCGGGCAGCCCGAAATCGCCGAAACGCTCGGTGAGCACGACATGTTCCACGGCGCGCAGGCACATCGAATGCAGCAGTTCGACATCGGCTTCCAGAGCGAGGATCTCATCCATCTCGAACTCGTAGTGCACCGATTCGTCCCAGTACGGGCGCGGATTACCGCTGGCGTCGCGGCCGGGCGCACCGTAGACCAGGCCCTGGTCCTCGGTGATCTGCTGCCAGCCCGGACGTGGGGTATCGCGGACCCGGCGCATCAGGAACCTCCGCCGGATTTGCTGCCGAGCCCGCCGCGCTGGATGACGGTGCCGCTCTTGGTGGTGATCTCCGCGCCCTTGGGCTTGACCGTGGTCCCGCCGGTGGGCGGTTGGCCGACGGTGTTGTTGCCGCCGTAGTAATAGCGGTACTGCATACCGTTGTAGATGAAGATGCCGCCGACGCCGGCATGACCCGCCGAGCTCGCCCGGCCGCACCGGTCGTCTTCGACCACGGTCTCCTTGCCGTCCTCGTCGATGACGGTGCAGTAGGCGGTGACCCGGTCCGGCGCGGCCACCGCCCGGTAGGCCAGATAGCCACCACCGACCAGAGCCGCCACACCCACCACGGCGGCGCCGCCGATCATCACGCGCTTGCGGGTGCGGCGAGCGGCTTCTTCGCGCGCGGCCGCGGCCTGCGCCTCGGCTTCGGCCTTTCTGCGCGCCTTGTCCCTGGCTCGGGCTTCGGCGACGGTGGGCGGGCGCGGCTGGGTCACGCCGGGTTCTTGGCGGTGGACGCTGCCCGGACGAGGAGTGTGGCCGCGAGATTCCGGCGTCGGCTGCTGCGGTTCCGGCTTCGACAACGAGGGCCGCTCGGACTCCGGGTGCTCGGGTCGCTGCCCCGGCTCCGGACGATCGGATTCCGGCTGACCGGGCGCCTGCGAAGGGCCCGGCCCAGCTGCGGGGCCCTTAGCGGCGTCGCCGCCGGCACCCTCGTCCTCGGGCCGGCCTCCGGTATTCGGAGTTTCGCTCATCTGTGCTCTCCTCCCCGGCCGGTCGGTCGATTCAGCGCTCCTCGAATCCGTTCAGATCGCCGCGTGCGGGCTCCCAGTTCTCCACCACCAGGGTGACACGGCCGGGTGTCTCGCCGCCGCGAAGCAGCTCGAGCAGGCGTTCGCAGGCGGCCCGCGGGCCCTCCGCGACAACGTGCACGCGGCCGTCGCGAGCATTGGTCGCATGCCCGGTGAGGCCGAGTTCCAATGCGCGCGACCGGGTCCACCAGCGAAAGCCGACGCCCTGCACCAGACCGTGCACCCAGGCGCTGAGCCGAACCTGCTGCGAGGCCTGCGACATCAGTCGGCGGTGTCGATATCGAACGAGAGGGTGACGTTGGTGCCCGCCTTCAGGGTGCGCCCGACGGTGCACACCTTGTCGATGGCGCGCTGCACGGTGACCAGTAGTCGCTCGCGGGCCTCGGGGTCCAGTTCGCTGAGGTCGAGCTCGAAGACCTCGTCGAGCTGCGGATAGACCTCGTTCTCGCGGTCGGCGGCACCGGAGACGCGGATGGTGGCGTCGTAGTTGTCGCCGAGGCGGCGCGAGAGCGGGAAGTCCGAGCTGAGCCCGGAGCACGCGGCGAGTGCGATCTTCAGCAGCTCACCGGGGGTGAACACGCCCGGCACGTTTTCCGATCCGATCAAGACCTCGGCTCCGCGCGAGCTGCGTCCGGTGTAGCGCCGGGTCCCGGTGCGCTCGACCCACAGGGTGGTCGATCCGGGTGCGGCGGTGGTGGTGGACACGGCGGCGGTGTCGGTCACGGGTGCGGCGGTGTGTTCAGCCATGGGGACGATCCTGCCATCTCGGTTCGGCGGCGATGCACGCCTGCCAACATCACGGCCGACGCGCTCATTCCTGGAAGCGGTAACCCATGCCCGCTTCGGTGAGCAGATGCTTGGGCCGCGAGGGATCGTCTTCGAGCTTGCGGCGCAGCTGAGCGAGGTAGACGCGCAGATAGTGGGTCTCGGTCGCATAGGACGGACCCCACACCTCGCGCAGCAGTTCACGACGTCCGACCAGCTTGCCGCGGTGGCGCACCAGCATCTCGAGCATGCCCCATTCGGTGGGCGTCAGATGCACGTCGGCGCCGTTCTTGGTGACCTTCTTGGCGGCGAGGTCGACGGTGAACGAGGCCGTCGCCACCACCGGGTCGCCTGCGTCGCCGTCGGTGGCGCCGCGCCGCACGGCCGCGCGCAGCCGGGCCAGCAGTTCGTCCATGCCGAACGGCTTGGTGACGTAGTCGTCGGCGCCGGCGTCGAGCGCCTCGACCTTGTCGGAGGAGTCGGTGCGCGCCGACAACACGATCACCGGCGCCGAGGTCCAGCCGCGCAGGCCGGCCAGCACGTCGATGCCGTCCATGTCCGGCAACCCGAGATCGAGGATCACCACATCCGGATGCCGGTCGGCAGCCACCCGCAGCGCGGCCGTCCCGGTGCCCGCGGTGAAGACCTCGTAGCCGCGCACGGACAGGTTGATGCGCAGCGCGCGCACGATCTGCGGTTCGTCGTCGACCACCAGCACCTTGGTGGCGATCGCGTCGGGCGACTTGTCGGTCATCGCGGCTTCCTGGTCGATTCGGAGGCACCGGGAGTCCTGGTGCGTGCGGTCGGCGGCGGTGCTGGTCACGTCACTTCGGCGCGGTCGGTTCCCTGGGCCGGATCGTCGCCGCGCGATCGGCCCGCCGCATCCATTGTCGCCGGGGACTCGCCGGACGCATCGCCCTCGGGTGCCGGGTCCGGTGGCGGCGCCGCGTCCTCGCCCGCCGGCAGCTCGACCAGCATGGTCAGGCCGCCACCTGGCGTCGGTTCGGCATGCACCGTGCCACCCATCGCTTCGACGAAGCCGCGTACCACCGATAGCCCGAGCCCGACGCCGGTGGTGTTGTCCCGGTCGCCGAGCCGCTGGAACGGTTCGAACAGCTGCTCTTCGGCGCCGGCCGGGACGCCTGGCCCGATATCGACGACGGCGATCGCGACCTTGCCGCCGTCGCGTTCGGCGGTGATCCGGATCGGCGTGTCCGGGGTGGAATGGCGCATCGCGTTGTCGATGAGGTTGGCCAGGACTCGTTCGAGCAGCCCGCCGTCGGCGCGCACCGACAGCGCGTCCACCTCGACCGCCACCCGGTCCATCGCCGCTCGTCGCAGCCCGCGCGCGCCCATGCCGACACCGACCAGCGCGCGGTGCACCACTTCGTCCAGGTAGACCTGCCGCAGCTGCGGCGACACCACACCGACCGCCAGCCGCGACGAGTCGAGCAGGTTGCCGACCAGCGCGGTGAGCTGGTCCACCGATTCCTCCACCGTCTCCAGCAGTTCGGCGGTGTCTTCGGGTGAGAACTCGACGTCATCGCTGCGCAGGCTCGACACCGCCGCTTTTGCCCCCGCCAGCGGGGTGCGCAGATCATGGCTGACCGCCGACAGCAGCGCGCGCCGCAGCCGGTCGGCTTCCAGCAGGGCCGCCGCGGCGCCGGCTTCCTCGGCCAAGCGGGCCTGTCGCAGCAACGCGACGGCCTGATTGGCCACGGCCGTCAGTACCGGACGATCCCCGGCGGTCAGTGGGCGACCGGACAGCAACAGCCGATGCACGCTGTCGCCGGCCTCTATGGTGGTGTCGGCCTCGGCGGGCTGCGTCGGCGGGTCGGTGCCGACGGCCGCGAGCACCGTCTCCCCCGCCACCAGGGCGACCGCCCGCATGGCGTAGGTCTCCCTGACCTGTTCGAGCAGTTTCGGCAGATCCGCACCGTGCAGCACCGCCCCGGCGAAGACGGTCAGCAGCTCGGCCTGCCGGGAAGCCTTGCGCGCCTGCCGGGTTCGGGCGCTCGCGCGGTCCACCAGCGCGGCCATCGCGACCGCAACCAGTAACAGCACGGCGATGGTGATGGCATTGTCGGGCTCGGACACCGTGAGGCTGTAGCGCGGATCGGTGAAAAACCAGTTCAGCAGGAATCCGGACAACAACGCCGTGAACGCGGCCGGGAGCACCCCACCGAGCAGGGCGACCGCGACCACGCCGACGAAGAACACGGCGCTGATCCCACCGAGTTCCAGCATCTGATCCAGCACCTGCACTCCGAACAGGCAGACCAGCACCGGCACCACCACCGCCGCCACCCATGCCCACACCGGGTGCCGCAGCATCGCCCAGGATCTGCGCAGTCCCCGGTTGGCTTCCTCGTGGGTGACCATGTGGACGTCGATCTTGCCGGACTGCTGCACCACCGCCGAACCGATACCCTCGTCGAAGATGCGCGCCCAGCGGGAACGCCGTGAGGTGCCGAGCACGAGCTGGGTGGCATTGACCTCGCGGGCGAATTCCAGCAGTGCCGCGGGCACGTCCTCGCCGGTCACGGTGTGCAGCGACGCGTCCAGGCTGGCCGCGAGTTCGCGCAATCTGGCCAGCCGCGCGGTGGACACCCCGGCCAGGCCGTCGCCGCGCACCACATGCACCACGACCAGATCAGCGCTGGACTTGGTCGCGATTCGGCTGGCGCGGCGCACGATGGTCTCCGATTCCGGGCCGCCGGTCACCGCGACCACCACCCGCTCGCGGGCCTCCCACAGTTCGGTGATCCGGTGATCGGCCCGGTATTTGGCCAGCGCGGCGTCGACCTGGTCGGCCAGCCACAGCAGGGCCAGTTCGCGCAGTGCGGTGAGGTTGCCGGGACGGAAGTAGTTGCGCAGCGCGGCGTCGACCTTCTCGGCGGCGTAGACGTTGCCGTGCGACATCCTGCGGCGCAGCGCCTCCGGGGTGATGTCGACCAGTTCGACCTGTTCGGCGCCGCGCACCACCGCGTCCGGCACGGTTTCGCGCTGCTGGATGCCGGTGATCTGCTCGACCACGTCGTTGAGGCTTTCCAGGTGTTGCACATTGACCGTCGAGATCACATCGATGCCCGCGTCGAGCAGTTCCTCGATGTCCTGCCAGCGTTTTTCGTTCTTGCTGCCCGGTGTGTTGGTGTGCGCGAGCTCGTCGACCAGCACCACCGCCGGCGCGCGCCGCAGCACCGCCGCGACGTCGAGTTCCTGGAACGCCGTGCCGCGGTATCGGATGATCTTCGGCGGAATCTGCTCGATCCCGTCCAGCAGGGCGGCGGTCTTGGCGCGCCCATGGGTTTCGACGACGGCGGCAACTACATCGCGGCCGCGTTCCAGCCGCCGGTGCGCTTCGCCGAGCATGGCGTAGGTCTTGCCGACTCCCGGCGCGGCTCCCAGGTAGATCCGCAGCTGCCCGCGCTTCACTCGTCCATCATCGCGCGTCGCGCCTGTGCTGCCCGAGCGGGGCGCACGGGCAGCACCCGCAGGTCGCGGCGTTCCTGTCGCAGGCCGATCATGCGGATGATCAGCGCACAACAGAGGAAGCCGAAGACGACCGCAATGGTCACAACCGACACGAGGAACTCCTTCCACAACCTGTGCACCGGTCGGGTGCGGGATTCCGACTGGCCGGTGTCCCACTTCTACCGCGCGTTTCGGGCGCGAGCCGCGTCTTTACGGTCTCCTTACGGCCTGGCCGTCGTCTTTGACAGCTTCCTTCCGGGTGACCGGATGAGGCGTCAACGAAACGCAAATGCCGCGCCCGGCACCGCCAAGAAGTCGTAAGGACGAGCCTCGAGTGCCCTTCTGGGCGCTTGACTCGATCTCCGGCGCGCTTCACCCCCGAAGCGCGAAGGAGGTCTGGAACTGATGTCTGTGGTGGTGTACGCCGTGCTGACGATCGCGTTGTTCGCGATTCTCGGCCTGATCCAGCGGGGGGTGGAGCGGCTGTGATCGCCAATCTCGTCGGACTGGTGCTGGCTGTCGCGGTGGCCGGGTTCATGGTGGCCGCGCTGCTGTTCCCGGAGAGGTTCTAGTGAGTACCACTACCGCGGGGATCGTGTTCGTCGTCTCCCTGATCGTCGCGCTGGCCCTGGTGCATGTGCCGCTCGGCGATTACATGTATCGCGTCTACCACGGCACCCGGCATTCGCGGTTCGAGCGGCTGCTGTTTCGCCTGATCGGCGTGCAGCCCGAGGTCGAGCAGACCTGGCCGGTGTACGCGCGCAGCGTGCTCGCCTTCTCCGCCGTCGGTGTGCTGCTGCTGTTCGGATTCCAGCTGGTTCAGGGTGTGCTGCCCTGGCATCTGGATGATCCGGGCACCGAGATGACCCCGGCGCTGGCCTGGAACACCGCGGTCAGCTTCGTCACCAACACCAACTGGCAGAACTACTCCGGCGAATCCACCCAGGGCCATCTGGTACAGATGGCGGGTCTTGCGGTGCAGAACTTCGTCTCCGCGGCCGTCGGAATGGCGGTGGCGGTGGCGCTGGTGCGCGGCTTCGCCCGCAGGCACACCGGGGATCTGGGCAATTTCTGGGTCGACCTGGTGCGCGGCACCCTGCGCATCCTGCTGCCGATCGCGTTCGTCTCGGCGATCGTGCTGATCGCCGGCGGAGCGATCCAGAACTTCCACGTCCACGATCAGCTCACGCAGACGATCGTGGGCGGCGAACAGACCATCCCGGGCGGGCCGGTGGCGAGCCAGGAGGTCATCAAGGAGCTCGGCACCAACGGCGGCGGCTTCTACAACGTCAATTCCTCGCATCCGTTCGAGAATCCGGCGACCTGGACCAACTGGCTGGAGATCTTCCTGATCCTGGTGATCAGCTTCTCGCTGCCGCGCACCTTCGGGCGCATGGTCGGCAGCCGCAAGCAGGGTTACGCGATCGTGGCGGTGATGGGCACGATCGCGCTCGCGAGCGTGTCGCTGACCAACCTGTTCCAGCTCCAGCACCACGGCACCGTCCCGACCGCGATCGGTGCGTCGATGGAAGGCGTGGAACAGCGCTTCGGGGTGGCCAATTCGGCCACCTTCGCGGCTTCGACCACGCTGACCTCGACCGGTGCGGTGAACTCCTTCCACGATTCCTACACCAGCCTCGGCGGGCTGATGACCATGTTCAATATGCAGCTCGGCGAGGTCGCGCCGGGCGGGGTGGGCGCGGGCCTGTACGGCATGCTCATCCTCGCGGTGATCACGGTGTTCGTGGCGGGGTTGATGGTCGGGCGCACACCGGAATATCTCGGCAAGAAGATCACGCCGCGCGAAATCAAGCTGGCCGCGGCCTATTTCCTGGTGAGTCCGCTGATCGTGCTGGTGGGCACCGCGCTCGCGATGGCGATGGCCGGACAACGCGCGAGCATGCTCAACTCCGGGCCGCACGGCTTCTCGGAAGTGCTGTACGCGTTCACCTCCGCCGCGAACAACAACGGCTCGGCCTTCGCCGGCCTGACCGGCAACACCGAGTGGTACAACACCGCCCTCGGCCTGGCCATGCTGTTCGGCCGGTTCCTGCCGATCATTCTCGTGCTCGCGCTCGCCGGTTCACTGGCCCGCCAAGGCAGCACCCCCGCCTCGATCGGCACACTGCCGACCCACCGTCCGCAGTTCGTCGGGATGGTCGCCGGGGTGACGCTGATCCTGGTCGCGCTCACCTTCCTGCCCGCGCTCGCGCTCGGGCCGCTCGCCGAAGGAATCCACTGATGACCACCTCTGTCACCGAAACACCCGGCCCCGCACCGGCCCCCACCGCGAAACGCACGGTGGCGCGCGGCGTGCTCGACCCGGCGCTGCTGCTGTCCTCGCTGCCCGAAGCGCTGCGCAAACTCGACCCGCGCACGCTGTGGCGCAATCCGGTCATGCTGATCGTCGAGGTGGGCGCGGTCTGGTCGACCGTGCTCGCGCTCGCGGACCCGAGCTTCTTCGGCTGGGCGATCGTGGTGTGGTTGTGGCTGACCGTGCTGTTCGCCAACCTCGCCGAAGCCGTCGCCGAGGGTCGCGGCAAGGCGCAGGCCGACACTCTGCGCAAGGCCAAGACCGATACCGTCGCGCGCCGGTTGCCCGGCTGGACGCCCGGCGCTCGGGTCACCGAGGAGCGGATCGCCGCACCGCAGCTGCGCCGCGGCGACTACGTGGTGGTGGAGGCGGGTGAGGTGATACCCGGCGACGGCGACGTGGTCGAGGGCATCGCCTCGGTCGACGAATCGGCCATCACCGGTGAATCCGCGCCCGTCATCCGGGAATCCGGGGGCGACCGTTGCGCGGTCACCGGCGGCACCACCGTGCTGTCGGATCGCATCGTCGTCGAGATCACCCAGGAACCGGGCGCGAGCTTCATCGACAAGATGATCGCCCTGGTCGAGGGCGCGAGCAGGCAGAAGACGCCGAACGAGATCGCGCTGAACATCCTGCTGGCCGCGTTGACGATCATCTTCGTGTTCGCGGTGGCGACCTTGCAGCCGATGGCGATCTTCGCCAAGTCGAACAATCCCGGCGTGCCGGACAGCGCCGCGCTCGACGCGCATGGGATCACCGGGATCGTGCTGGTGTCGCTGCTGGTCTGCCTGATACCCACCACCATCGGCGCACTGCTGTCGGCCATCGGCATCGCCGGCATGGACCGGCTGGTGCAACGCAATGTGCTGGCCATGTCCGGACGCGCGGTCGAGGCGGCCGGTGATGTGAACACGCTGCTGCTGGACAAGACCGGCACCATCACCCTCGGAAACCGGCAGGCCGCCGACTTCGTGGCGATGCCGGGTATCTGCGCCGATGCGCTCGCCGATGCGGCGCAACTGTCCAGCCTGGCCGACGAGACTCCGGAGGGCCGCTCCATCGTCGTGTTGGCCAAACAGGCCTACGGCAAACGCGAACGCACGCCCGGTGAGCTGACCGGGGCGAGCTGGGTGGAGTTCACCGCGCAGACCCGCATGTCGGGCGTGGATCTCGCCGATGGCCGCAGCCTCCGTAAGGGTGCGGCGTCGGCGGTGACCGAATGGGTTCGGGCACAGGGTGGTTCGGTACCCGACGAGGTCGGCGCGATCGTCGACGGTATCTCCGCCTCCGGTGGCACACCGCTGGTGGTGGGCGAGCTGGCCGGCGGCCACGCCCGTGTGCTCGGCGTCGTCCATCTCAAAGATGTCGTCAAGCACGGCATGCGGGAACGTTTCGACGAGATGCGCCGGATGGGCATCCGTACCGTGATGATCACCGGCGACAATCCGCTCACCGCCAAGGCCATCGCCGATGAGGCCGGCGTGGACGATTTCCTCGCCGAGGCCACCCCGGAAGACAAGCTGGCGCTGATCAAGAAGGAGCAGGACGGCGGACGTCTGGTGGCCATGACCGGCGACGGCACCAATGACGCACCGGCGCTGGCCCAAGCCGACGTGGGCGTCGCCATGAACACCGGCACCTCGGCCGCCAAGGAGGCCGGCAACATGGTCGATCTGGATTCGGATCCGACCAAGCTGATCGAGATCGTGGAGATCGGCAAACAGTTGCTCATCACCCGCGGAGCGTTGACGACCTTCTCCATCTCCAACGACATCGCCAAGTACTTCGCGATCATCCCGGCACTGTTCGTCTCGCTGTTTCCCGGCTTGGATGCGCTCAATGTCATGCGCCTGGCCAGCCCGCAGTCGGCGATCCTGTCGGCGGTCATCTTCAACGCCCTGGTGATCGTCGCGTTGATTCCGCTGGCCTTGCGCGGGGTGAAGTACCGGCCGAGCAATGCTTCGGCGTTGTTGAGCCGCAACCTGCTGGTCTACGGCCTCGGCGGCATCGTCGCGCCGTTCGCCGGCATCAAACTCATCGACCTCGTGGTCCACCTCTTCCCCGGGATGTCCTGATATGTCTGTGTTCTCGATGCGGAAAACCACCTGGATCCGCCAGCACCTGGCCGCGGTACGGGCACTGCTCGTACTGACCGCCATCACCGGAATCGCCTATCCGCTCACCGTCTTCGCGGCCGGCCAGCTGCCCGGATTGAACGACAAGTCAGACGGTTCCCTGCTGCACGCCGACGGAAAGACCGTCGGCTCCAGCCTCATCGGCCAATCGTTCACCGACGCCGACGGCAACGCGTTGCCGCAGTACTTCCAGTCCCGCCCGTCCGCCGCCGGCGATGGCTACGACCCCATGTCCACCTCCGCGAGCAACCTCGGACCCGAGGACATCGTGGACACCGCCGACCGCACCGGCCTGCTCACCACCGTGTGCACCCGCAGCAAGGAGATCGCCGACCGTGAGGGGGTCGATGGTTCCCGCCCGTTCTGCACGAGGGACGGGGTGGGCGCGGTGCTGTCGGTGATCGGGCCGCGTGATGGCGCCGGCGAAGTGAGCGCACCGGTCCGGGTGGTCAGCGTCAACGAGCTCTGCCCCACGCGCCCGTTCCTGCCGGCGTATCTGGGCGTGCCGGTGGAGTGCGCCGAACCGGGAGCGGATTACTCGATCGGCCGCATCGTTCCCGTCCGCGGTGATGCCCCCGCCGACCCGGTGGTTCCCGCCGATGCCGTCACCGCGAGCGGCAGCGGCCTCGACCCGCACATCTCTCCCGCCTACGCCGAACTCCAGATCCCGCGGATCGCGGCTGCCCGCGGCATCACGGAAGCACAGCTACGGGCCCTGGTGAGTGCGTACACCGACGGCCGTACGCTCGGCTTCCTCGGCGAACCCCGCGTCCGGGTCGTGGAGCTCAACCTCGCCTTGGACCGCGACCACCCGGTCCGGAGCTGACCCTGGGTGCGGATGTCGTGGTCAGCGATCCGGGCATCCGCACCGCAGCGCGTGCCGTATGCCGGTCGCCACGATCACTCGAGGCGGCCCGGCAGCCACATCGGCGGCCAGTGCCGGCGGCCCGATGGCAACGTCCAGGTTCCTCAGCTGAGCGGGCGCCGCAATCCGCGCGGATCCATCGGCTGCTCGGGCACGGACCGCGCGCGAATCCGACCGGCGCTATCGGCTCTGCTCGGATCGGTCGATGACGACATCGCCCGCCGGGCCCGGCGCGATGAACTCCAGCAACTGCGCGGCCTCGGCGAGTACGGCGCTCTCGCCGGCGCGGTCGAGCGGATACCAGGGCAGGATGCGGATCGTGGCCTTGTCCAGGCCCCAGCGGCCGTGGGTGAAACCGTCCACCAGATAGACCGGGATGCCCGCCGAGGCCTCGCGGGCGGTGCGCCTGCGGTCGTGCTCGGCGATGATGCGGCGGCGGTCCTTGTGCCCGAGCAGGGCATTGTCGAAGGCGGGGAGGAAGCGAACCGGCACCGGCAGGTCCGCGGGCGCGAGGGGCGCGTCGGGGTGGTCGAACAGCTCACGACCGTCCTCGGCGCGAAATACCCGCAGGCCGGGCCGCAGCCGCGCCAGCACCGCGGCCAAGCGGGTGACGCCGGACCAGGCCTGGACATCGGCGACCGTGGCGGGACCGAAGGCCGCCAGATAGCGCAGGACGAGGGTGTCCGGATCGGGTTCGGCTGCCAGCGGCGCCCCGATCCATTCCTCGGCCAGCCCCACGGTGACGTAGCGGTTGGTCCACCGACCCCACGCACCGGTGTCGGCGCCGTGCGCCATCGGCACCAGCACCTCCACGCTGTCGGCGAGGCGGCGGGCCAGCCGGTCGGGAAAATGCTCGCCCAGCAGCTTGCCCAGCTCGGTCCGTGGCATCATGCGGCCGGTCAGCAGGCGCCTACCGTGGGCGGCGAGCTCGGCGAGATCGATGCCCTCGATCTCGTCGCGGTAGTAGGCCGCCTTCAGCAACGACTCGACCCACGGCTGCACGGTCGGCCGCAGCCAGCGGTAATCCTCGGCGGTGGCCAGATGCATGGTGCGCCGGATCATGGTGGACCGCACCACTTCTCGGTCCCGCAGTAGCCCTTCGAGATCGGCGTGCCGGAAGCCGCCGACCCGCGCCCACAACCCCACATAGGGCCAGTTCGGATCCTGCCCCTGCACCGCCACCAGATGCCGGATCACCTCGAGCGGTGCCTCGTCGACGCGGTCGGCCAGCCGCTGCCGCACCAGCAGCGTCCGATTCAGCTCACGTAACGACAACTCCCGCATGGTCGACGATTATGGTCGAACCCACCGACAGGCCCGGGCCGTCGAACTCACGGGAACGGGCGGCACATCGACGGATAGGCCAGATCCCGGCACGGCATGTTCCCGGCGGCCCGGATCACGTCTTCCCCGCCGGCCTCGGTGAGGAACCGCAGGAAACTCGCGCCGAGCGAACCCGGCGCGAAATCGCCGTAGCTATAGGCGTACTCGATGCCCCAGAACGGATAGACGCGGTTGGCGGCCGCTTCCCGGGTGGCCTGCTGACCGTTGATGGTGACCGTCGCGACCTGCGTGGACTCGGCGGCGTCGGCGTGTTCGGCATAGCCGACGGCGCCGGGTGTCTCGGCCACCGCGGCGAGCATGTCCTTGGTGACAGCCACATCGCAGCGGCCGGGGCCGGGCTCGCGCCGGATCTCCCGGCAGGTGGCATCGCGCGCGGGCGGCTGCTCGCCGTCGAGCAGCCGCGTTTCGAAGGTCCGCCGCGTCCCCGATCCCGGATGCCGGTTGATCAGTCGCACCGGCAGATCCGCCCCGCCCAACTCGCTCCAGTTCCGCACCCGCCCGGCGTACAGGTCGCGGATCTGCTCGACGGTCAGATGCCGGACCTTCGTGCCGGGATGCACGATCACGCTGAACAGCGACAAGGCCAGCGGCCGCTCCACCAGCTCCGGATAGTCCAGCCCCATCGGACCGTCCGCGATCGCGAGCAGACCCGGATTGTCGTTGCCCTCCGATTCCAGCCGGTTCATGCCCGGTTCGCTGCCCTCGAAGGCGAATTCGAACCTCGCGCCTCGGCAGCTGTGCTTGTAGACGTCGGCCGCCTCGCGAATCACCTGTTCGAACGCGGTCGACCCGACCACCGTCAGCTTCCCGTCGGCGCACCCGAGCGGCGCCTTCCCCCGTTCGACCGCCGCGACGATGAATTGCGCGACGATGACCACCACCAGAAACGCGATGAGCGCGATCATGAACAATGGAATACCGGTCTGGCTACGGGTTTCGGTGACCCGGCCGCCCTTGATCATGCCCTGCAACCGTGGCGGCGGATACTCCCCCGTACCCGCCGACCGTTGCAGGATGGCCAGGATCTTGTAGTGATCGGCCCGGTTGAGCGGCACCCTCGGCAGGTCGATGATGCCGACATGGTCGGAGGTTTCCCGCACCGCGATGCCAGAGTCCGGTTCGAGTAGATCGCCGAGCGCGGGATCGCTGAGTTCGGTGACGGCCATGCCGATCACCCGTCGCTGCGGGAAGCGCAGGTGCAGCCCGGCGCGACCATTGTCGGGAACGCCGTAGTCGGCGCTGTCGAGCGAGGTGGCGCCGCTGTTCTCGATCCGCATCAGGACCACCGACAGATCCTTCAGATCGGGACTCGCCCCGTCGGCCTGCGGCCGCAGCTGGGGCAGCACACCCGGAAACACCGATTCGATCTCACCGGTGACCGGTGTATCCATCTGCACCCGGTAGCCGAGCTGTTTACGCCCGACGAAAACGAACTCCCACAAGAAGGCGCCGACCGGCACCGCGATACCGATGAGTGCCAGCACGATCTCTAGCGGAAAGCCGCCCACTGAACTGTCCCTCCCCAACGAAAATGCGTGGCAATCATTTTCGGCCGCGACGGGCGCGATTCACCAGCGTCGACCGGATTGTTCGCCAACAGTTAATCAAACTCCCCGGGCGATCAGGCCCCGGTTTGTCGCGTCCAGGCCAGCAATTCGTCCACCGGCCGGGTATTGATGACGCGTTCGGGCGGCACCTCGTTGGCGACGGCACGGGCACAACCGTAGCCCTGCCAATCCAGTTGGCCCGGCGCGTGCGCATCGGTGTCGACGGCGAATTCGCAACCGATCTCGACCGCCAGCCGCATCAACCGGCTCGGCGGGTCCTGCCGTTCGGGCCTGCTGTTGATCTCGACCGCGGTGCCGAAGCGCCGGCACGCCTCGAAAACCAGTTCGGCGTCGAAATCCGATTCCGGCCGGGTGCCGCGCCCGCCGAGCACCAGCCGCCCGGTGCAGTGCCCGAGCACATCGACCAGCGGATTGGCCACGGCGTAGACCATGCGTTTGGTCATGGTCTCGCGGTCGTCGCGCAACCGCGAATGCACGCTGGCCACAACGATATCCAGCTCATCGAGCAGGTCGGGGTCCTGATCGAGGGTGCCGTCGTCGAGGATATCGACCTCGATGCCGGTGAGGATGCGAAAGGGCGCGAGTTCGGCATTGAGTTCGGCGACCATGTCCAGCTGGCGGCGCAGCCGCTCGGCGGACAGGCCATTGGCGACGGTCAGTCGCGGCGAATGGTCGGTCAGCGCACAGTATTCGTGGCCGAGCGCGGCCGCGGTGCGCATCATCTCCGCGATCGGGCTGCCGCCGTCGGACCAGTCGGAGTGGGTGTGCAGATCACCGCGCAGCAGCCGCCGCAACGGCCTGCCTTCGATGCCGATCGGTTCGGCGGCCGCCCGCAGCTCGGTCAGGTACCGCGGCACCTCACCGGCGTAGGCCTGCTCGATGACGGCCGCGGTCTTCGGCCCGATGCCCGCCAACTCCTGCCAGCTGCCCGCCGCCTGCCGGGCCGCGCGTTCGTCCTCGCTGAGCCCGGCGACGATATCGGCCGCCCGCCGATAGGCCTGCACCCGATGCGTTTTGGCGCGCTCGCGCTCGAGCCAGAACCCGATCTCGCGCAACGCAGCCACCGGCCCCGGCACACTGGCCGGGTCCGGTGTTCCGATCGGATCGCCGCCCACCGCGGCCTATCGGATCCTGGCGTATTTCACGAAGGCCACCCCGTCCTCGAACACCTGGCTGGTGATCACCCGGAACCGGGTCGGCTCGGGCAGCTTGGGTCCGTCGCCGAACAGCGAGCGTCCCCGGCCGAGCACGATCGGGTACAGCTTGAGGAAGATCTGGTCGATCTCCGGCAGCAGCGCCTGGGCCAGTTCGCCGCCACCGCACAGCCAGATGCCGAGCCCCTTGTCGCGTTTGAGCTCGCGCACCGTGGCCAGCGGATCGGCCGAGATCAGCTCGACGGCCGGGTCCGGGCTCTCGGTCATGGTCGTGGAGACCACGAACTGACGCAGATGCGCGTACGGGCTGGAGGTGCCGGTACGCACCCCGAAATCGTGGGTCTTGCGGCCCATCAGCACCGTATCGAAGTTGGCGTTGCGCTTATCGATCCCGAGCGCCTCGCGCACTTTGGTCGGCAGCGTTTCCGGGTACTGCGCCGTGATCGCCGGGCCGTGGTCGCCGCCGACCGGGAAGAAGTCGACCGACCCGTCCTCGGTGGCGATGAACCCGTCGATGGTGGATGCGACGTAGTAGGTGAGCTTGCGCATGTGTCCTTCCTGCACGGCCGGTGTCACAGTAGAGCCGTATGCAGAAACGGTAGCTCGCTATCGGGTCCTCGGGCGAGGCTTCCGCTGGCATCGCGGACACGAAAACGACGAGCGGTTCATGAACTTCTCCCGCACGATCGGCGCGCCGCAACGCGGGCACGGCTGTTCGGCGCGGCCGTAGACGGCCAGCGAGCGTTCGAAGTATCCGGAATCGCCGTTGACGTCGACATACAGAGCGTCGAAGGAGGTGCCGCCTGCGGCCAGCGCGTCGCGCATCACGGCGGCGGCGTCGGCGAGCAGAGCGCGCAGCACCGGCTTGCTGAGCCCGGACGCGATGCGGCTGCCGTGCAGCTTCGCCCGCCACAGGGCCTCGTCGGCGTAGATGTTGCCGACGCCGGAAACGACCGTCTGGTCGAGCAGCACCCGCTTGATCTCGGTGTTCTTGGCCCGGATCGCGGCCACCACCGTCTCGGGGTCGAAGCGCGGATCCAGCGGATCGCGCGCGATGTGGGCGACCGGTTCGGGGACACGGGTGCCGTCCACCTCGACCAGATCGGCCAGCGTCCAGCCGCCGAAGGTGCGCTGGTCGACGAAGCGCAGCTCGGCGCCGTTATCGAGGGTGGCCCGAATGTGGGCGTGCTTTTCCACCGGCGCCTCGCCCGGCCGGATCAGCATCTGCCCGCTCATGCCGAGGTGGACGACCAGCGCGAGATCGGGATCGTCGAAGGTCAGCCACAGGTACTTGCCGCGTCGTTCGGCGGCGGTGACGCGCAGCCCGGACAGCCGGGCGGCGAGGTCGGCGGCGCCTTCGAGATGACGGCGAACCGAGCGCGGATGGCCGACGGCCACCGATTCGATGACGTGGCCCACCACATGCTCGGCCAGACCGCGCCGGACGACCTCGACTTCGGGGAGTTCGGGCACGTCAGGATTCGGCGGTGAGCGCCTGGTAGGCGGCCCCCGCGGCCTTCTGCTCGGCTTCCTTCTTGGACCGGCCGACGCCCTGACCGTAGGCCTGGCCGCCGATCACCGTGGTCGCGGTGAATTCCTTGTCGTGGTCGGGCCCGGTCGAGGTGATCTCGTAGCTGGGCACGCCGAGACCGCGTTCGGCGGTGAGCTCTTGCAGGCTGGTCTTCCAGTCGAGCCCGGCACCCATGCGCGGGCCACGCTCGAGCAGTTCGGCGAACAGCCGCAGCACCACACCGCGAGCGACCTCGATGCCGTGCTCAAGGTGAACGGCACCCAGCAGCGACTCCATGCCGTCGGCGAGGATGCTCGGTTTGTCCCGGCCGCCGGTGAGTTCTTCACCCTTACCGAGCAGCAGGTGCGCGCCGAGCCCGCCCTCGCCGAGACCGCGGGCGACCTCGGCGAGCGCGTGCATGTTGACCACGCTGGCGCGCAGCTTGGCGAGCTCGCCTTCGGACTTGTCCGGATGCTCGTGGTAGAGCCGTTCGGTGATGCTCAGCCCGAGCACCGAGTCGCCGAGGAATTCCAGGCGCTCGTTGGTCGGGAGCCCACCGTTCTCGTACGCGTACGAGCGGTGGGTGAGCGCGAGCGTCAGCAGCTCCGGCCGTATCTCGACCCCGAGTGCGGCGAGCAGGCTCGCGTGGTCACCGGAGGGGCCGAGTTCGTCCTTACCGGCGGTCACGGCTGATCTGGTGCTCAGACCGCAGAGGTGACCTGGCGGCCCTTGTAGGTGCCGCAGGACGGGCAGGCGATGTGCGGGAGGGTCTTCTCACCGCAGGCCCGGTTGGAGCAGGTGACGAGGGTCGGCGCGGCAGCCTTCCACTGGCTGCGCCGCGACCTGGTGTTGGAACGGGACATCCGGCGCTTGGGAACGGCCACGACTACTTCTCCTCTGTCTGTGTATCTGCCCGGTCGGCAGTGTCTGCCTGTTCGGCGGAACGGTCTGGGGTGGCGGCACCCTCATCGGGGCTGCCGGTGCTGGGTGAATCGGCGGCGAACTTCGCCAGCCCGGCCCAGCGAGGGTCAATTATCTCATGCCCATGATCAGAACCCGCAATCGCCATCCGCACGCCGCATTCCGGGCACAGTCCGGCGCAGTCGGGCGTGCACAACGGTTGCAGCGGGAGCTCGACGCCGAGGGCATCGACGATGACGGGCTCGAGGTCGATGAGATCGTCGGTCATCCGGTACACCTCGTCCTCGGAGGTGGTCTGCTCGGTGGCGCTGTCCGGGTAGGCGAACAGTTCGGTCAGCGACAGCTCGATCTCGTCGTCGAACGATTCGAGGCAGCGCGAGCATTCGCCGGTCAGCGGCGCCGACACCGTTCCGGTGATCAGCACGCCTTCGGACACCGCCTGCAACCGCAGATCGAGCTCCACCTCGGCGCCGGCGGGAACCGCGATCAGGTCCAGTCCGAGACGTTCGGTCGTGGTCACCGTGCGGCGCAGCTCACGCATGGACCCGGCGCCGCGGCCGAGATTGCGGACGTCCAGCACGAATCCCGCGTCGGACACCGGGTGCGAGCCGGTACGCGAACGCGAGGCGGAACCGGAACCGGCGGACATCACGAACTCACCTTCACAATCAAGGGGGGAATGGGCAACCACTCCACAATACGCGAGAGGGAGCGCCGGACCCAAGTCGAGCCGGTCGGCCGGGGACAGCAGCCAAGCGGGGCGCGGACCCTCAGCGGCGGTAGTCGGAGACGTAATCGGGCATGCCCATCCCGGTACGCAGCTGCTGACGACCACGTCCGACGATGCGCAGCGTGCCGTTGAGCGTCTCCTCGAATTCGGCGAGCTTGGAGTCGACGTAGTGATCGCATTCCTCGCGCATCCGGTCCGAATCGGCCTGCGCGGCGTCGATGAGCCGCGCCGATTCCGCGTGCGCGGCCCGCACCACCTCGGTCTGCGCGACCAGTCGGTCGCGCTCGGCCTGGCCCTCGGCGACCGAACGCTCGTAAGCGGCCTTGCCCGCCTCGATCATCCGCTCGGACTCCGCGCGCGCCCGTCCGGTGAGGGCTTCGTATTCGGCATTGCCGTCGGCGACCACGCGGGCGGCCTCGGCCTCGGCGGTGTCGACCAGATGATCGGCGTGGGCGGTGGCCTCGGCGACCATGCGGTCGGCGTGCGCCTTGGCGTCGGCGAGGATGCGATCGGCCTCGGCTCGCGCGTTCTCGATGGTCTCGGCGGCCTGTTCGTTGGCGCCGGTCACCGCCGTTTCGGCGGCGTTGCGGGCATCGGTGACGATCTTGTCGCGGTGGTCGAGGACGTCCTGGGCGTCGTCGAGTTCGCCGGGCAGGGCGTCTCTGACGTCGTCGAGCAGCTCCAGCACATCACCGCGCGGCACGATGCAGTTGCGCGTCGGAGGGATCCCGCGCGCCTCTTCGACGATGGCGACCAACTCGTCGAGTGCTTCGAATACGCGATACATGCTCACTTACCCCGCTCTCCAGATCGACGGCGAACTTCCGTCGTCGCCCAGTGTGCCCTTCGCCACGGTCTGTGCCGAGTCCCTTTCCGGTGTGTCGTGCCAGTGTCTCGCAGACCACAGAAATCAAGTGGAGTAAGGGCCTCCGCTTCGTGCTAAATTCGTTTCCGAAGCCACAAGATCTTCATAAGCGGACCACAGGCACACCCTGCGACCGTGCAGTGAAGGCAGGCCGACGAGCAGGACACCTCGACATCGACGTTGACAGGTTTCGTATGTTCAGTACACACTGAACATGACGTTCGAAGCCTCGCGTTCACGCCGGCGGGAAGGAATGCGAAGACCCTCGCAGTTGTCTTACCTGTTGGCTCACGTTCGATCGGAATGACCATGACCGTCCTGGAACTACCGCGACCGGCACTGCCTACCGCGCGTGTTCTCACGCCGCTGGCCGGGCCGTACCCGGAAATGCGGGAAGCGTCGAGCCGGCGGCTGGGTCGCGTACTCGAATACCTGCGCGGCGATCGGGCATTCCCCCAGCTGATCCGTTTCGCCCTGGTCGGCGGGTGCAGCAATATCGCTTACGTGCTGCTGTTCTTCGGCATGCTCGGCATCGGGCCGCTGGTGGCCAACGTCGTCGGTTCCGTCGTCAGCACGGTCATCGCCAATGAACTGCATCGTCAGCTCACCTTCCATGCCGCCGGTCGCGTCGGCTGGTTCACCGCCCAATGGGAAGGCGGCGGTCTCGCGCTCGCCGGCCTCGGCATTTCCACCGCGGGCCTGGCCGCACTCGATTTCTGGGCGCCCGGCCTCGACAGCACCTTCCAAGCCGCCGCCGTCCTCGGCATCACCGCCGCCGTCGGCGGGCTGCGCTTCCTGGCGCTGCGCGGTTTGGTCTTCTGAGTTCACCGACACACAGATTCGCCCCGGTCCACGACGTGGATCCGGGGCGAACTGGTCGAGGGGCGGTCAGCTCGCGCGTTCGGCGATCCGCTCCAACAGGCGCTTGTGCACCGCGGGCGGCAGCATGTCGCTGACGTCGCCGCCGTAGGTCGCCACTTCCTTGACCAGCGAGCTGGACAGATAGCTCAGCGACGGATTGGTGGCGATGAAGAAGGTGTCGACGCCGGCCAGCTTGTGGTTCATCTGAGCCATCTGGAGTTCGTAGCCGAAGTCGCCCGCATCGCGCAGGCCCTTGACGATCGCGGTGATGCCCTCCTGCTTGGCGAAGTCGACCGTCAGGCCCTGCCAGGACGCGACGCGCACATTGGGCAGGTGGGCGACCGATTCGCGCAGCAGTTCCATGCGCTCCTCGACGGTGAACATGCCCTGTTTCTTGGGGTTCACATTGACCGTGACGATCACCTCGTCGAACTGCGCGGCCGCGCGGGCGAACACGTCGAGGTGACCGTTGGTGACCGGGTCGAAGGATCCGGGGCACAGTGCTGCAGCCATGGTCAAACGCTAGCACCGAACTCGGCGAGCTCGATTCTGGTCTCCCCGTACTTGCGTGGCTTCATCGGCGCATAGCCTGCGGGCCAGGCGATTTCGGGTGACCGGATGGATCGCTCAACGATCACCAATGCCATCGGGGCGAGCCAGCCGTTGGCCGCGAGTGCCGTGAGGTCGGCGATCACATCCTCGGTGGGCACGTCGTACGGCGGATCGGAGAAGACCAGATCGTAGGCAGCGGGCGCGGATTGCGCGAGCACGCTCGCCACCGCCCCGACGCGCAGTTGCGCCCCCGGCAACCCGAGGTCGGCGATATTGCCGCGCACCACCGCGGCGGCCTTGCGGTCGGATTCGATCAGCATCGCCCGCGCCGCGCCACGCGAGAGCGCTTCCAGCCCGAGCGCACCGGACCCGGCGTACAGGTCGAGCACCCGGGCGCCGTCCAGATCCAGGCGGGCGTCGATGGCGCTGAACAGCGCCTCGCGCACCCGGTCCGAGGTGGGCCTGGTGCCCGCGGGCGGGACGCGCAGACGGCGCCCGCCTGCGGTCCCGGCGACGATGCGGGTCATTCGGATTCGCGCACGGCCAGCTCGATCAGCAGGTCACCACCCTCTACCTGCTGCACCTTGCCGATGGCGACGCGGCCGACCAGGCCCGCGCGCGGCGCGGTGATGGCGGCCTCCATCTTCATCGCTTCGATGGTGCCGATGGTGTCGCCGGCGGCCACGGTGTCACCCTCGGCGACCGCGAGGGTCACCACACCGGCGAACGGCGCGGCGATATGACCGGCGTTGTTCTTGTCGGCCTTCTCCGCGGCCGGGATCTCACTGGCCACCGACCGGTCGCGCACCGACACCGGCCGCAGCTGGCCGTTGAGGATGCACATGACCGTGCGCATACCGCGTTCGTCGGGCTCGGAAATCGCCTCCAGACCGATGAGCAGCGTGACGCCCTTCTCCAGCTGCACGCGATGTTCCTCGCCACGGCGCAGACCGTAGAAGAACTGATTGGCCGACAGACCGGTGGTGTCGCCGTATTTGTCGCGGTGGGCGAGGAATACGGCGGTCGGTCCGGGGAACAGCAGCCGGTTGAGCGTGGCCCGCCGCTGCTCGGAGGTGCCCGCGAGACCGGCCTCGTCCTCGGGGGCGAGCGGGGTTTCCGGCTTGGCGGTGCCGCGCCCGGCCAGCGCCTTGGTGCGGAACGGTTCGGGCCAGCCGCCTGCGGGTGTGCCGAGTTCGCCGCGCAGGAACCCGATCACCGAATCGGGGATGTCGTAGCGGCCGGGGTCGGCGGCGAAATCGTCGATGTCGACGCCGGTGCCGACCAGCGCCAGCGCCAGATCACCGACGACCTTCGACGACGGCGTCACCTTCACCAGCCGGCCGAGCAACCGGTCGGCGGCCGCGTACTTCGCCTCGACCTCTTCGAAACGATCGCCGAGGCCGAGCGCGATCGCCTGCTGACGCAGATTCGACAGCTGACCACCCGGAATCTCGTGGGTGTAGACGCGGCCGGTCGGCGCGGGCAGGCCGGACTCGAACGGCGCGTACACCTTGCGCAGCGCCTCCCAGTACGGCTCCAGATCGCAGACGTTCTGCAGGTTCAGCCCGGTGTCGTGTGGGCTGTTGGCCGCGGCCGCCACGATCGCGGACAGCGCGGGCTGGCTGGTGGTGCCTGCCATCGCGGCACTGGCACCGTCGACGGCGTCGGCGCCGGCCTGCCAGGCCGCCAGATAGGTGGCCAGCTGACCGCCGGGAGTGTCGTGGGTGTGCACGTGCACCGGCAGATCGAAGTTGCTGCGCAGCGCCGAGACCAGGGTCGCGGCGGCGGGAGCACGCAGCAGACCGGCCATGTCCTTGATCGCGAGCACGTGCGCGCCGGCGTCGACGATCTGCTCGGCCAGCTTCAGGTAGTAGTCGAGGGTGTAGATGTTCTCGTCCGGGTTGGACAGGTCGCCGGTGTAGCTCATCGCGACTTCGGCGACCGCGGTACCGGTTTCGCGGACCGCGTCGATGGCCGGGCGCATCTGGTCGACATTGTTGAGGGCGTCGAAGATGCGGAAGATGTCGATGCCGGTGGCCGTCGCCTCGGAGACGAAGGCCCGGGTCACCTGCTCCGGGTACGGGGTGTAGCCGACGGTGTTGCGCCCGCGCAGCAGCATCTGCAAGCAGATGTTGGGCACCGCCTCACGCAGCGCCGCCAGGCGCTCCCACGGGTCCTCGTAGAGGAACCGCAGCGCGACGTCATAGGTCGCGCCGCCCCAGCACTCGATCGACAGCAACTCCGGGGTCAGCCGGGCGACGTGGCCGGCGACCGCGAGCAGCCCGCCGGTGCGTACCCGGGTGGCCAGCAGGGACTGATGCGCGTCGCGGAAGGTGGTGTCGGTGACCGCGACCGCGTCCTGTTCGCGCAGCGCCCGCGCGAAACCCTCGGGGCCCAGTGTCAGCAGTCGCTGGCGCGAGCCGTCCGGCGGCGGCACCGACAGGTCGATGGCGGGAAGCTTGTCGTGCGGGTACACCGCGGTCGGCCGCTCACCGTGCGGCTTGTTGACGGTGACGTCGGCCAGGTATTCGAGGATCTTGGTGCCGCGGTCGGCGGAGCGGCGAAGGTCGAGCAGCTGCGGCCGTTCGTCGATGAACGAGGTGGTGACCTTGCCCGCCCGGAAATCCGGATCGTCGAGCACCGCGAGCAGGAACGGGATGTTGGTCGTGACGCCGCGGATACGGAATTCGGCCAGCGCGCGCCGTGACCGCGCCACCGCGGTGGCGAAATCGCGGCCGCGACAGGTCAGCTTGACCAGCATGGAGTCGAAGTAGGCGCCGATCTCGGCGCCCAGGTTGGCGCCGCCGTCCAGCCGGATGCCCGCGCCGCCCGGGGTGCGGTAGGCGGTGATGCGGCCGGTGTCGGGGCGGAAGCCGTTGGCCGGGTCCTCGGTGGTGATCCGGCACTGCATAGCCGCGCCGCGAATGGCGACGGTGTCCTGACTCAGGCCCAGATCGGCCAGCGATTCACCGGCGGCGATGCGCAGCTGCGACTGCACCAGGTCGACATCGGTGATCTCCTCGGTCACCGTGTGTTCGACCTGGATGCGCGGGTTCATCTCGATGAAGACGTGCTTGCCGCGCTCGTCGAGCAGGAATTCCACGGTGCCGGCGCAGCTGTAGCCGATCTCGCGGGCGAAGGCCACCGCGTCGGCGCAGATCCGTTCGCGCAGTTCGGGATCGAGGTTCGGCGCGGGCGCGAGCTCGATCACCTTCTGGTGCCTGCGCTGCACCGAACAGTCGCGCTCGAACAGATGCATGACATTGCCCTGGGTGTCGGCCAGGATCTGCACCTCGATGTGGCGCGGGTTCACCACGGCCTGCTCGAGGAACACCGTCGGGTCACCGAAGGCCGATTCGGCCTCACGGGAGGCGGCTTCGATGGCTTCGCGCAACTGCGCGGGCGCGGCCACCCGGCGCATACCGCGGCCACCGCCACCCGCGACGGCCTTGACGAAGATCGGGAACTCCATCGTTTCGGCCGCGGCCAGCAACTCGTCGACGTTTGCCGACGGTTCGCTCGACTTCAGTACCGGTAGCCCTGCGGCTTTGGCCGCCGCGATGGCGCGCGCCTTGTTACCGGCGAGCTCGAGTACCTCGGCGGAGGGACCGATGAAGGTGATGCCCTCACGCGCGCAAGCGGCCGCGAGGTCGGGGTTCTCGGACAGGAAGCCGTACCCGGGATAGATGGCGTCGGCCCCGGCTGTCTTGGCCGCATCGATGATGGCGTCGATGGACAGGTATGCCCGAACCGGGTGGCCTTCCTCGCCGATCTGATAGGCCTCGTCCGCCTTCAGGCGGTGCACCGAGTTGCGGTCCTCATGCGGGAAGACGGCCACGGTCCCGATGCCGAGTTCATAGGCCGCGCGGAAGGCGCGGATGGCGATTTCGCCGCGGTTGGCAACCAAGACTTTCGAGAACATTGACCTAAGGTACCCGCCCCCGCACCGTGGGCCGACAGGGAAGTCCCCTTCGCAGCAATCTTCACAACCGGTCCTTGCATGGTTGCGAAGTTGCGTTCATCCGGCCGTCATATCTCACCGAGCGGTCCGGCGGATCGTGCGGTGAACTCCGGGCCCTAGCTACTGGCGGGTTACCTACTGGCGAGTCACCACCAGTGCACGGTGCGATACCGCAGGCCACCGCGCAGCTGGCCCACTCCGACGCCCATCAGCAGGCCACGTTCCTCACCGGTCAACCCGCGCGAGAACGTGAGCCGGATCAGCCGGATCAGCACCTCGGGCAGATGGATCCGCGGCAGGCCGTTGTCCGGGAACTCCGCGTTGAGCCGGGCCAATCCGATGCCGCGGGCGCGGCCCTGCCGGAATCCGGGACCGAAGCCGCGGCGATAGCGGTAGGCCACCAGAGCTTCCGGCAAGAACCCGGTGCGAAATCCTTCGCGATGGGCCTTCCAGCCGAAGGCGAGGTCTTCGTTGGCGGCATAGGTGATGTCGATGCCGCCGAGCTTGCGGTAGACATTCGCCCGGCACGCCATCGCGCAGCCGACGATCACCGGGGCGAACACTCCGGGCGGCTGGAACCGGTCCGGCGCCGGTATCTCCGCGACGCCGCGGCGGTTGCCGGCATTGAGCGTGCGACCTTCCACCGCGCAGCTGATCAGGTCGTAGCCCTCGTCGAGGAAGGCCAGCATGCGGCGCATCCAGTTAGGATGCACGCGGTCGTCGTGGTCGCAGAACAGCAGGACCTCGCCGCTGGCATGCGCGGCGCCGACATTGCGGGCGTAGGCCGCGCCTGCGGTATCCGACGCGGGAACGCAGCGCAGGTTCAGCCGTGTGCGCAACGGGTGGCCTGCCAGATGCGCCTCCAGACCGGGCGCGCTGCGATTATCGGCGACCACGACCTCGAATTCGCCGTCGTGATCCTGCTCGGCGAGCGCCGCCAGCTGCTCGTCGAGATGGGTTCGATCGGCATCGGTGACGATGTGTGCGGGAATGACGACCGAGGTCATCGTGGGTTCGGTTGCCGGCACAACCCCTCCTCCTCACCCTTGTGTGAAAGACAGGTGTTTAGGTTATGACAGGTGTGGGCGGCTCACCACCGGAGCGCCGCCCCGACTATCGTGGGCATCGCAGCTGGTTCGCCGGCCGGTCGACTTGGAGCCCCGAACGACCGCCCCGGCGTCGAAGCCCGCCCCTGGCGGGTGAGAGGGAACCCGGTGGAAATCCGGGACTGTCCCGCAGCGGTGAGTGGGAACGACCGCCGTCATCAGCACTGGGCACACCGCCTGGGAAGCGACGGCCAGTAGGTCGGCAGCATCGGCCGGTGCCCGCGAGTCCGAAGACCTGCCCGTTGTGCCGGATACGCCGTATCCGGCGGCCATCGCCTCGTGGACCGGGCGCGCGCCACCAGTGTTGCCAAAACGACCCGTCTGCCGGGTCGGCCGGACTCATCGGTGCCGTGCGTTCCGAATCGGCGATCGCCTGTCGCAACTCAGCACTGGAGAAACACCGTGACTGTTCTTCCGCACAACCCGTTCACCGCAACGGTTCTCGGGCTTCCCCGGGTGGGGCCACGCCGGGAGCTCAAGCGAGCCATCGAGTCCTATTGGGCCGGACGCATCGACGCAGCGCAGCTGCATCAGGTGGCTCGCGAGCTGCGCCGCACGCAGTACACCGAATTACTCGCCGCCGGAATGGATTCGATTCCGGTCGGCACCTTCTCCTATTACGATCAGATGCTCGACACCGCTGTGCTGCTCGGCGCGCTGCCGCCGCGGGTGGCCGGCATCGAGGATCCGCTGGACCGCTATTTCGCCGCCGCGCGCGGTACCGACGCGGTCGAACCGCTGGAGATGACCAAGTGGTTCGACACCAACTATCACTACCTGGTGCCCGAGATCGGGCCGCAGACCTCGTTCGGCCTGCATCCCGAAACCGTGCTGGACCAGCTGCGCGAGGCGATCGACCTCGGGGTGCCCGCGCGGCCGGTGATCATCGGTCCGGTCACCTTTTCGAAGCTGGCCAAATCGGCCGGGCCGGCCGCGCTCGAGCGCATCGACGAGTTGGTGCCGCTGTATCGCGAACTGCTTCGCCTGCTCGTCGAGGCCGGCGCTCGCTGGGTGCAGATCGATGAACCGGTGCTGGTCACCGATATGACCGAGGATGAACTGGCGGTGGTGCGGCGGGTCTACACCGAGCTCACCGTCTCCGGCGATCGCCCGGCCGTCCTGGTGGCCACCTACTTCGGCACCCCCGGTCCCGCGCTCGCGGCGCTGGCGGGCACCGACGTCGAGGGTGTCGCGGTCGATCTGGTGTCGGGCACCGAGGTGGACGAGGTCGCGGCGGTACCGGCGTTGGCGAACAAGCTGCTGGTAGCCGGTGTGGTCGACGGACGCAATGTGTGGCGCACGGATCTGGACGCGGCGCTGAGCACCCTCGGCACCGTGCTCGGTTGCGCGCGGTCGGTGGCGGTCTCGACCTCGTGCTCACTCTTGCATGTGCCGTACTCGCTCGCGGTCGAGACACGACTCGACGACGCACTGCGTTCCTGGCTGGCCTTCGGCGCGGAGAAGGTCGGCGAGGTGCGAGTGCTCGCCACCGGCCTGCGTGCGGGCACCGAGGCCATCGCCGAGGACTTGGCCGCCGCGCGTGCGGCTTCGGCGAGCCGCACGACCGACCCGCGGATCGCCAACGCCCAGGTGCGGGCCCGGCTGGACGCACTGGGACCGGACGCGATCGGTCGCGCTCCCGCCGAGCAACGCAGGCAGCTACAGCGCGAACGCCTGGCGCTGCCGCCGCTGCCGACCACCACTATCGGCTCCTATCCGCAGACCCCGGCGATCCGGTTGGCACGTGCGGCGCTGCGTTCGGGTGAGATCGACCGCGGCGAATACGAGCAGCGGATGCGCGACGAGATCGCAGGCGTCATCGCCGTGCAGGAGAAGCTGGAGCTCGATGTGCTGGTGCACGGCGAGCCGGAACGCAATGACATGGTGCAGTATTTCGCCGAACAGCTCGACGGTTTCGCGGCCACCGACCTGGGCTGGGTGCAGTCCTACGGCACCCGTTGCGTCCGTCCGCCGATCCTGTTCGGTGATGTGGTGCGGCGCGCACCGATGACCGTCGAATGGATCACCTTCGCCCAATCGCTGACCGATAAGCCGGTCAAGGGCATGCTGACGGGTCCGGTGACCATCCTGGCGTGGTCGTTCGTCCGCGATGATCAGCCGCTGGCCGATTCGGCTCGACAGGTGGCGCTGGCGATCCGGGACGAGACGGTGGATCTGCAGAACGCGGGTATCCGGATCATTCAGGTCGACGAGCCCGCGCTGCGCGAGTTGTTGCCGCTGCGGGCCGCCGAGCAGTCCGCGTATCTGGACTGGTCGGTGCAGGCATTCCGGCTGGCGACCTCCGGCGTCGCCGACGCCACCCAGATCCACACCCATCTGTGCTACTCGGAATTCGGAGAGGTGATCGATGCGATCGCGGGGCTGGATGCCGACGTGACCTCGATCGAAGCGGCACGCTCGCGCATGGAGGTGCTCGATGACCTGAACGCCGCGGGTTTCGATCTCGGCGTCGGCCCTGGCGTCTACGACATCCACTCACCCCGGGTGCCCGGCGTCGAGGAGATCACCGCAGCGCTGCGCGAAGCGCTGAAAGCCGTTCCCGCCGAACGCCTCTGGGTCAACCCCGACTGCGGCTTGAAGACCCGGGGTATCGCCGAGGTCGAGGCATCGCTTCGCAATATGGTCGCCGCAGCGCGCGCTCTGCGGTGATCGGCCGGACCGAGTGAACAGGCTGGGCCACGCCCCAACGGCGTGGCCCAGCCGCACGTCGACCACATCCCGCGGCACGTCCCTCAGCCCTCCGTCTCCCCTGCCGCCCCCGTTTCCCGCCGTCGGCCGCGTTTGACCACGCATCCCTGACATCGACGCCCCGCCCGCAACACCGGCCGCTCCCGAGAATCGGGGGCCACGACCCCGCGCCACACCGCCCGGCATCCCTGATTCCGCTCCATGCGCATACCCTCCTCACCCATCGGTTTCATCGTTTCGCCAGGTTGGACGGACCGCCCTCGGGTTTGGTTCCCTTCGCCACCAACAATTTTCGACGCGCCGAACGACACGCCGATAGGTTGCGAAACTGTCAGTGCACTGGGCCCGGGCGCTTCCGCACCACAGGACTGGACAGAACATGCGAAGACCGCGAACAGCTCCGATGAGCTGTTCGCGGATCGGTAGGTACGCGTCAGGCGACGACGAGTTCGCGCTGGCCGACGCCCACATATTCCGACAGTGGGCGAATCAGTGCGTTCGACTGGGCCTGCTCGACGATGTGGGCGGTCCATCCGGTGATCCGGCTCATGACGAAGATAGGCGTGAACATCGCTATGTCGAAGCCCATCAAATGGTAGGTGGGGCCCGCGGGGAAATCGAGGTTGGG